>JANYBF010000442.1 GCA_025360895.1 Verrucomicrobiota bacterium | reverse complement strand
TATGACCTCGAAGTCACGCCGAACCGGCCCGACCTGAACAGCGTTATCGGCATCGCGAGGGAAATTGCCGCAGTGACGGGGAATCCGCTTAAAATTCCGGAAGTCAGAAGTCAGAAGTCAGAAGTCAGAACGGAAACTTTGGTCGCGGTGCAAATTGAAGACGCGGAGCTTTGCCCCCGCTACACCGCACGGGTTATCAACGGCGTGAAAATTGGCCCCAGCCCGGATTGGTTGCGCGCGACGCTCGAAACGGTTGGTATCCGCAGCATCAATAACGTCGTGGACGTGACGAATTATGTCATGCTCGAAACTGGCCAACCACTCCATGCGTTTGATTATCATCTCATCGCCAAAGCCGCGGACGGCAAACCAACTATCGTCGTTCGTCGAGCGGCAGCGGGGGAGAAATTTAAGACGCTCGACAATAAAGAGCGCACGCTCGCGAGCGAAATGTTGCTTATTGCCGACGGGCAAAAGGGGATTGCTCTGGCCGGAATCATGGGCGGCGTCAACACGGAGATCAACGATAAGACGGTGGACGTGCTGATCGAGAGCGCGTATTTCAATCCCACCAACATTCGGCGCACGAGCAAGCAACTCGGTCTGCGCAGCGAATCCAGTTACCGCTTTGAGCGCGGCGCCGATGTGGGCATCTGCGAATGGGCGAGTCAACGCGCGGCGCAGTTGATTCTGGAAATGGCGGGCGGCCAGTTGGCCGATGGGGTGGTGGAGGATTACCCCAAGCCGGCGGAGCCCAAGAAAATCACGTTGCATTTCTCCAAGTCGAAAGACTTGCTCGGCATCGGCATCTCGCACGCGGAACAGGTTTCGTTCCTGACCAAGCTCGGCCTTTCCATCGTCGAACAACAACCCGGCGAATGCACGTTCAGCATTCCAACCTGGCGCGTGGATTTGAAGCGCGAGGTGGATTTGATCGAGGAAGTCGGCCGGCTGTACGGGGTGGACAAAATTCCTAGCACGCCACCGCGCGGGGCGATTGGCGCGAATGCTTACGATTCCGTTCACGATCAAATTGCCGAAACCCGAAGGATTCTCTGTGGCTTGGGCTTAAACGAAGCGCAGGGGCAGACTTTGGTGTCGGGGGCCGAGTGTCGAGTTCCGGATACGGAGGTCGTCGCACTGGCGAATCCGCTGAGCTCGGACATGGGTGTGTTGCGTCCGAGTTTGCTGCCCGGCTTGATTCAATCCATTCGGCACAACGTCAGCCGGAAGAATTACGACGTGGCATTGTTTGAGGTGGGGCGGGTTTTCACGCAAACCAACGGTCAGGCAAAGGAGGAACGCCGCGTCGCCATTGCGTTGACGGGCCAGCGCAACCCGGTGTTCTGGAGCGGCGACGAACGGGACGCGAAATTCGATGCGTACGATCTGAAGGGGATGCTCGACGAATTCTTGGAACAGTTCGGCCTGCGCGGTTTTACCTTCATGCGCCGGGCTGACAGCACGTCGCTCTTGCTTGAGTCCGCCACGATTCAACTCGGCAAGCTGACGCTCGGTGAAATCGGCCAGCTTTTGCCGACTCTCGCAAAGAAATACGATCTGCGCGACGCCGTGCTTTTAGCTGAACTCAATCTGGATCTGTTGCTTGCCCGACGGAATCCGGCCAAGTCGTTCAAATTCTTGCCACAGTTCCCGAGCATCCGCCGGGACGTGGCGATGCTCGTGCCCGAAGCGACAACACACGATGTAGTTTTGCAGACCGTAAGGCAAACGAAGCCAGCGAACCTGGAAGACGTGGAGTTATTCGATGTGTTTCGGGGCAAGCATGTGCCGGAAGGGCAAAAGAGTCTGGCCTACGCTTTCACCTATCGTGCCGCCGACAAGACTTTGACGGACGTCGAAGTGAACACAGCTCATGAAAAAATAGTGACTGCATTCAAGACCGAGTTGCTGGCGGTGGTGCGGGAATAGAGAACTTCCAAAAGTCGACAAATGAATGACAACATTCTTTACATATGCCTAATCGGAGCATTTTTCGTTCTTCCTCTAATTATAGTTTTGTTAAGCAAGGGTGTATTCCGGCGTGAGAATGTCATTTTAGTTTCAGAAGACCAAAGCCACCCGAAGCCAAAGGAAAAACTCCGCTTCTGTATGTGCCCTTGGTGTAAAAGCACTGTAGAACTTGTAAGAAATCCAAATAAATCATTCAGGTGCCCCATCTGCCAATGTGAATTCCGACACAATTACCAAAAATGGGCCGTCGCAATTCCGTCTGTTCTTGTTTTCGGCGTTTTGCTTTTTATTACGATCAAGATTATCCCGCCAGTTTTTCTTGCGATGTGCATTGTAATCGCTGTAGCTGCGGCAACTCGCAAAATGGCAGATTACAAAATTGTCGGAGCGGGATCAAATCCTCCTCCTGAGCCTCGGGAATCCGAAGCTTTTGAAGCTCATCTAGCTTACCAACAAACTCGTCATGTATCTTTCCGCAATCGCAAGCAACTCTTTGCGTTTATCCTCATAATTGTCTTGGGGTTGATAATGACGCTTCTGCTTGCGCGACTATGATTCTTTCACATCTGGCCCGGCCGCCGGGACTATTTCAATTCAGCCAGATATTCCACGAGGTCGCGAATTTCGCGCTTGGTGAGTAACTCCCGCATATTATCCAGCATGCCGGAAAGCCCGCGCGCCCGCGTTTTGATGTCGGCCTTCTTGATTTTCATCAAACCGTCTTCGGGCGACAGTAATTCCAACGTGTCCTCGGTTTCATTTTTAACCAGGCCAGCGTAGGCAACGCCGTTGTTCAGGGTGCCTTGAACACTTTCAAAACCGGGCGCGATTTTATTGTTGGGATACGTGATGGATTCCAGAATATAAGCGCGATCCGAGCGCGTACCGATTTGGGATAAATTCGGTCCCGCATCGCCGCCCTCGCCTTTGACCTTGTGGCAACGGACGCAGGAAGCTTCGATTTTTTCGTTGAAGATTTTCCGCCCGGCGGCCGCATCGCCGCCAGTGAGGCACTCCGTAAATTGCTCCACTCCGGGCTTGCCCGCCCGTTGTGCGGTGAACTCTGCCAACCGGGCTTTTACCCCCGGATCATTGCGTCGGGTGGCGGCCTCCAGCAAATCCAGTTGTACCGCGCCGGCCATGCTTCCCGCCAGTAAATCGTCGAGCTGTTGCGCCAGCAGTTGGTCAGCGGCCAAATCGTTCACCTCGGCCAGCAACGCAAACACCGCCTGCTTTTCCGGTACCGTGCCGCCGGGCAGACGCTGCGCCAGGCTGGCCACCAAGCGGTCACTGCGGGTGGATGTTGCCGCCAGCTTCATGGCGGCAATGCGCAAGGTTTCGGAAGGCGAGTTGATCGCCAGTTGGAAAGCTTCGTCGAATTTTGGAAAATTAATTACCCCCAGCAACTGTAACGCGGCGATGCGAACGCTTGAGCGGGCGGCGGTATCTTTCAGGCGGGCAAATGCAAGCGGGCCGAACTTGGTCCACTTCGATTGCCGGGCCAGTGTAAAAATGGCGAGCTCGAGGTCTTCGGACAAACTTGTTGTTGGGGTTCCCAGTAAGACTGATTCGAGTTTTGCGGAATTTAACCCGCTGCGCTCCGGGAGTGGTCGCCAGAGCCCGGTAATGTGATCTTTCCCGTCCGGCTTGGACCATTCCAGCAACGCTGCAATCGCTTCGCGGCGGATGACTTCAGGGAGTTGGCTGGCGGCAACCATAACCCCCAATCTTTCTGCGGCGACGGTTGTGCCCAGACGGTAGTTGGCGTTGACAATCCGCCGCAAGATTGCATCGCGGGGCATGGGGGCGTTCGCAGGGCCGCCGGACATTTTGGAGAATACTTCCCAATGATCCGCCAAGGCGGCCAGCGCAGGCAATGCCGCGACCACCGGCAAATCATTGATGGCGCGCGCTGCCTCGGCGATCACCAGCGGGTCAGTGTCACGCAAAAATAGTTCCAGTTTCGGTGACGACTGGCGGCGCAATGCCACCACGGCCGCAAGCCGGACATTGACGGAGGCGTCGGTACTGAGCGCTGCCAGATCAGCTTCGGTGGCGCAGCCCACGAGTGCCATGACTCCGGCGTGCCGCAGCCACGGATCGCCGCCGCTTTGGCGCAACATCACGATCAGTGCTGCCAGATCACTCGTGTTGCCTAGTTTTCCCAGTGACAGTGCGGCGAAGTAACGCACCCGCGGTACGGCATCCGCCAGCAATTGGACGAGTTGCTTTTCAAAACGGGCATCTTTGGCTTCGCCGAGGACTTTTGCCGCTTGCGCCCGCACTTCCGGTTGTGGGTCCACCAGCAAGGCGGCAAAATCCACGCGCAGGCCGCCGCGTTCAAGTTGCCCGAGTCCCCAGATCGCGTGCAACCGGGCAAACAGTGATGGGTTTTTGGCCGCGACTTCGGCCAGTTCGCGGTTGGCCGAATGAGCCACCAAGGCAAACTGGGCTTCGCGCCGCACCCGCCGGTCCGGATGAGCGAGTAACCCTACCAGTTCGGCCACGGGCCGTTGGGTAAAACCCTCGGCAAAAAGTTTTTTCACCTGAGCAACCAAAGGTTGGTCGTGTTCCTCGGGGGCAAAGACACGATAGATTCGCCCCTTGCCAGTACCACTCCAGCCGTTGATCCAATCGCTTGCGTAAAGGCAGCCGTCGTAGCCGAAATCAACGTCCGTGGGCAAAAAATTCCACCAGAACTTTTTAACTTCTCCGAGGGCGAACCCCGCGCCTTGCGGTTGAACGGTGAAAGCGAGAATACCGCTGTTTGGAGTGGGACTACCGCTGAAATTGCACAGGAAAAAATGTCCGCGCCATTCCGGCGGCAGGCCGATGCCGGGGTCGAACGTCAAGCCGCTGGGGCCGTTGCTGACTTTGTCGGAGACCGGCGGCAGGGCATAGGCCGCGCGCCCGGGAAAATCTTCAAAGCAGATGCGTTCACCGATCCATGCGCTACGGGAAATTGGCTGATTGATAAATTGCCAGCCAACGCGCCAGCCGCTGTCGCCGCCTTCGGCAACGTAAACGACCCGCGCTGGATCCGAGGAGTCGGAATTGTTGTCCACCGTCCAGAGATTGCCGAAATCGTCGAAAACCAGTTCCTGCGGATTGCGCAAACCAAGGTGAACGATTTCGAGATTTGATCCATCGAGCTCACAGCGATAGACCGCGCCCGCTTCGGAATTATCCACCACTTTGCCATCCGGCCGAACAATATGGCCGCCGCGATCCCCAATCGAATAGTAGAGCCGCCCGTCCGGACCGATCTGTAATCCGTGCAGGTCGTGCCCGAGGAAACCGTAGCGCACACCGTAGCCATAACTCAGACTCTGCTTGGAATCAGCCATGCCGTCACGGTTGGTGTCACGTAGCCGCCAGAGGTTTGGAATGTCCGTGTAATAAACATCGCCATTTCGGGCGAGCACCCCGGAACCGATGCCTTCGGCTAGGCCATTGAAACCGCCGGCAAATATTCTGGATTGATCAATTTTGCCATCACCCTTGCTGTCCCAAAGCAGCGAAATCCGATCCTCCCGATTGGTCCACCAGGCATTGTTGGTCGGTTCGAGCCGTTGGGTGTAAGCGATTCGCTCAGCCACCGAAGTGGATGCCAGTTCCGTGTCCAGCCAGCTCATCCGACCCCGAATGTCCGGCACTCCGGCTTCGAAGCGGAAGGTTTCGGCGACGTAAAAGTGTCCTTGCTCGTCAATGCTGAAGGCCACGGGGTTGGCCAGTAACGGTTCCGCCGCCACCAACTCGCACTTGAAACCGTTCGGCAGGGTGAAGCCCTTGATCGCCCGCTCGGCCTCGTCACTGGCACGAATGCCACTGGCGGGTGCCGAAGCAATTAATTCCTCGACCGCCTCGAGGTCGTTGCCTCTGGCCAGTAAACCAATTGCGAGGGCAGTGATAACTCTTCCGAAAAACATAGGCGGGCAAGGTTGCAGACAGAGGTGATCTTGGCAAGAAATCCGGCTCTGTACCTACGGGAAATCTGGTATTTTTAAGACCAGCAAGCCAGCTGACGGAAAAGATTAAAATTAGAACAGCGCGGCCTGTTTGAGTCCGGGCAGCCTGTCCGTGGCTTGCGACCAGCGCGTCGAGTTATGGCTACAAATCCTGATGGGCATCACCCAGCTGCTTGGGTGCGACTAAAAGCGGGTGAGGCTCTCCGTTCCTCCCCCTCCTCCTCGTTCTCATCCTCCTCCTCGAAACAATGGGGGATTTCGAGGACGAGCACGAGGATGAGAACGAGGAGCAGCGGAAGAGTCCCCACCGGCCCTC
>JANYBF010000409.1 GCA_025360895.1 Verrucomicrobiota bacterium | reverse complement strand
GGCAGCGAGAAAGTCATTTCCGCCGGCGGCACCTTCTTTGGCTCCCCGAACAATCCGCGCATCGTGCGGCTTTACAGCACGCCGGTGGAAATTCCCATCAGCGGGATCATGCTGCTGCTGACAAATAAAGACCGGCCCGGCATCGTCGGGCATCTCGGCACGTTGCTCGGCAAACATAAGGTGAACATCGCCAACATGAGCCTGAGCCGCGACACAGCGGACGGCGATGCGTTCACCGTCTTGAATCTCGACAGCGAACCGCCCGCCGCGATGCTGGCGGAATTGGAGCAGGATGACTGTATCCGCAATGTCAAAGTCGTGAAATTGTAACCAACCAAAAAAACCAAATATGATGAATCGAACCATAACTCTCTTTGCCGCCGCGCTCGCGGCCGCCGTCCTCAGCGCGCCGTCCGGGGGCGCGGCCCCAACCACCAACGCCACCTCGGCCAGCAAACTCACCGATTTGTTCGGCGACCCGGTTGTCGCCAAGGCCAAGGGCGCGGAAATCAAGCGCAGCGAGCTGGACAAGTCGCTGGTTCCCATCAAGGCCAATTACACCGCCCGCCAACAGAACCTCAACGCCGAGCAAACGGCGCTGCTCGAATTTCAGGTGTTGAGCGAAATGATGGGCGTGCAGTTGACGCTGAGCAAAGCCACCGATGCGGACAAGCAAAAGGGCCGGGAGCAATTCGAAAAAATGCTCAAGCGACTCAAGACGGACAACAAGCTGACGGACGAGGAATTCGAGCAAAAACTGGCCACCCAATTGCGGATGCAAGACGTGACCCGCGCGCAGTGGGAGCAGCAAATTCTGGACAAAGCTACCGTCGCGTACATTTTGGAACGCGAGCTCAAGGTGAGCCTCACTGATGCGGACGTGAAGAAATACTACGACGAGCATCCCGCCCGGTTTGAGCAACCAGAACAAGTGCGCGCCAGCCACATCTTGATCGGCACCCGGGATCTGAACACGAACGTGGAACTTACGGAGGAGCAGAAGAAGGCCAAGCGAAAACTCGCCGATGACTTGCTCAAGCGCGCCAAGGCGGGTGAAGATTTCGCCAAACTCGCCAAGGAATACTCCGACGACCCCGGCTCCAAGGATAAAGGCGGTGAATATACCTTCCCGCGCGGGCAGATGGTGCCGGAGTTTGAAGCGGCCGCTTTTTCCCTGGGCACCAATCAGATCAGCGACGTTATCGCCACCCAGTTCGGCTATCATATCATCAAGTTGAGCGAAAAGATTGCGGCTCAGAAAATCGAACTGGCGAAAATCTCGGACGACTTGAAGGAAGGCCTCCAGCAACAGGAATTGCAAAAGTTGCTACCCGACTATTTTGAGAAGTCACTGAAGGAGGCGAATTTCGAAATCCTCGATGAAAAAATCAAGGCTGCCTCCGAACTAAAGCCGCCGACTCGGCCCGCCGCGCCGGACGACAAGAAATAATCTCCGACCAGCTGTACCAACCGCGCCCGCAATCCATGCGGGCGCGGTTTTATTTTTTGAGGGCTGCCATGGCAAGGGTCGCTGGGGTGCGATTGCAACAGTCGGTTGAATGATCACCCGCCTGGGGAAGCGGGTTGACGGGCAAAATTCGAAAGGGCGACCCGAGCTCTAGGGTCACCCTTTTTACAACGATCCCCTGCCTATGAAAAAGGATGAGGAACCTCCCGAAATCTAGCGGGCGACGCTGGGTTGGCAATGGGAAAAATTCAAAAGTTATTCACCAGCGTCATTCGCCGGACTTGCCTCGGCGGACGGCTTTTCCTAACGTGCGCGCTGGTTCGTTTGGGAAATATATCACAATCCTTTTTATGAGCGTACTCATTGTCGGTTCCACGGCGTTGGACTCCATCAAAACGCCGCATGCAGAAAACCCCCGCTTGCTCGGTGGCTCGGCGAGTCATGCGGCCGTAGCGGCCAGTTTTTTCAGCCCGGTGAAACTGGTCGGGGTGGTAGGCGCCGACTTTCCCAAGAAATACCTCCAGCTTTATCGCCGGCATGGCATTGACCTCGCGGGCTTGCAGATCAAGCCCGGCAAAACCTTTCATTGGTCAGGCGAATACGAGATCAACCTGAACAACCGCCGCACCCTGCTTACCGAACTGGGTGTGTTCGAGACGTTCTCCCCTGAACTGCCCAAAGCCTATCTGGCATCCCCCTACGTGCTGCTCGCCAACATCGCGCCCGCGCTCCAGCATCACGTCCTGAACCAGATGCGCCGGCCAAAATTCGTCGTGGCCGACACGATGGACCTCTGGCTTAACATTGCGCTCGGCGATTTGGTGAAGTTGCTCAAGCGCATTGACGGGTTCGTGCTCAACGACAGCGAAGCGCATCAGTTGACGCAGGAGGATAACACGCTTGCGGCGCTGAAGAAGATTCACAAAATGGGCCCGAAATACGTCATCATCAAGAAAGGATCGCACGGCTCGATCCTGTCCGGGCCGAACGGTTTCTTCATTTGCCCGGCGTATCCCCTGGCCAAAGTCGTAGATCCCACCGGTGCGGGCGATTCATTCGTCGGCGGCCTGATGGGTTACCTCGCCACTGCCCGCGGTTCCATTGACAACAACCTCCGCAGCGCAATGATTCACGGCAGCGTGGTGGCATCGTTCTGCTGCGAAGGCTTTGGTCTGAACCGCACGACGAAAGTGACGCCCGCCCGGATTGCCCAGCGGGTAAAGGACCTGGAGCAACAGACCCGGTTTTGATCCAGGAGCCGGCGATGGCCAGTGCGGCCAATCTGCCAGACGGCGGGCGACGACTTAGCGCGGGAGGTCACCCCGTTGGTGCAGGCCCCCGGACGGGTTTCAAAGCGCAAACGGACGAATAAAATCAGAAATGGAATTTAGGGGCGTCCGCTGGCTGGAATCATGAAGTTATCACCGCTGATGCCAGCGTCAAAAACTGTGTGCTTCGGGGGGAGGCGGTACAAACTTCCGCTTCGACATTTGCCGTCGCGACCCGCACAGTATCCAATAGATATATGGCTTTTACTAAATTTGGTCTGTCGCCGACCGTACTCGAAGGTGTGAAGGCGATGGGTTATGTGGACCCCACGCCCATCCAACTCCGCGCCATCCCGCTGATCATGGAAGGCCGCGACGTCATCGGCAGTGCCCAAACCGGCACGGGCAAGACCGCTGCGTTCGCCCTCCCGATCCTGTCCAAACTGGATCAGCACCAGCCCCAGACGCGCCTGCTCGTGTTGGAACCGACCCGCGAACTCGCCGCCCAGGTCGAAACTGCCATCCGCGATTTCGCGCGCTTCACAAATCTGCGCGTGGCCGTGATCTTCGGCGGTGTCGGTTATGGCAAGCAAAACGATGCCCTCCGGACCGGCGTGGACGTTCTGGTCGCGACCCCCGGCCGGTTGCTTGATCATTTGCAGCAAGGTAACTGCAAGCTCGACCGGGTGCAGCATGTCGTCCTCGACGAAGCCGATCGGATGTTGGACATGGGGTTTCTGCCGGATGTACGCCGCATCCTCGAAAGTTGTCCGCGCCAACGGCAAACTTCGTTATTTTCCGCCACGATTCCGCCTGCGATTGAAACGCTCATCCAATGGGCCATGTCGAATCCGGAAACGGTGGAGATCGGCGCCCGCCGGACCCCGGCAGAAACCGTCAAGCACGTCATCTATCCGGTTTCGGACACGCAAAAAACCGATCTGCTTGTCGCGCTGCTGGAACGGGTGAACTACGATTCGGTCATCATTTTCTGCCGCACCAAGCACGGTGCGGATCGCGTCGCACAAATGCTCAAACGCAATAATCACTCGGTCGCCGTGCTGCATTCCAACCGCACACAGAGCGAACGTGAGCAGGCCTTGCTTGGCTTTCGCGAAGGCCGGTTCGAGGTACTCGTGGCCACGGACATCGCCGCGCGCGGCCTCGACATTGCGGACGTGAGCCATGTCATCAACTACGACGTGCCGCATCATCCGGAGGATTACATCCACCGCATCGGCCGCACGGGCCGGGCGGAAGCTTCAGGCGATGCTTTCACGTTGATGATCGCGGAGGATTCCAATCACGTTTTCGCCATCGAACGTTTTATCAACCAGAAAATTACCCGGGTGAAGCTGGAGAATTTTGAATACCGCTACACGGCGTTGTTCGAACAGGACAAGCCCGGCGCAAAAAGCGGTTACACTGGCAGCGCCCGCGCCGTGCGTGTTCATGGTGGTTATCACTTCGCCCCTGGTCGGCGTCGGAAGTAAACGCTGCTCAGCGAGCCCTCGCTTCAACTGCGAAGAGTAGGAAATGCGGCGACTGGAAGAATTCCGCGCTGCGGCGTTAGAGCAAGCCCAAGGTGGTCAACCGTTCAGCCACAATCCGGCGCTCGGGTTCGTTGAAGGCGTGGAGCGGTTCGGCCAATGCGCCCGAGCAGATGCCGATGAGATTTAAAGCGCACTTCACGCCTTTGATGACCGTCGAAGCATGGCGGCCCACTTTGTAAATTTCCCCCAGTTTCACCAGTCGGGCCTGCAAGCGCTCCACCGTGGCATTGTCACCGCGGAGGGTCGCATCATAAAGTCCGACCAACAGGGCAGGGTCAATTTGCGCCCCGCCATTGACGCCGCCGTGACCGCCGAGTCGCAACGTCTCGACTAGCAAAAGTTCCGGGCCGACAAACACCCGCCAGTCCGGCCGCGCTTTGGCGACTTCCACCAGCTTCTGGTAATATTTCAAATCCCCGGAGCTGTCCTTGAGGCCGGCGATACCGGTCATCTGGGTTAATTGACGGATGGTTTCCGGCTCAAACGTCACCTTCGTCATCTGCGGCATGTTGTAGAAGAAAACTGGCAGCGGCAGATCGGGCACCAGTTTCTCCGCCCATTCAATCAGCTCCGGCTGGCCTTCCGGAAAATAATACGGCGCCGCCGTCACCACCGCTTGCGCACCGGCCGCCTCTGCGTGGCGGGCGAGATTGATGGCTTCGACCACTGAGGTGTCGGTGATGCCGACGATAACCGGGACGCGTCCGCCCACAAACTGACAGGCCCGGTCAATAACCTCGCGCCGCAACCGGTAGCTGAGGCTCGGCGCTTCCCCGGTCGTGCCCAGAATGAACACACCATGAACGCCGCCGGCAATCACACGCTCGAGTACGCGTTCGAAACCGGCGACATCGAGTTGATCCCGGCCGAGCAACGGCGTGATCATGGGTGGAACAATTCCGTGGAGGGGTTCGCTAGAGTTTTTTGTCTTCATCGGTTTTTTTATTTTTTAAATTTTCTCCCGCCTACAGAACCGGGTCTGGCGGATTGGGGTCGGGGTGATTGGGAAAATTCCCCCAACTTCAAACCAGATTATATTTTGAACCTGCCTCGCCCCGGTCGCGGTCCGTCGGCCGCAGCAGTAACATCAAAACCGCCGCGAGTAGCGCCGGGATCGCGCAATAGGCAAAACCGGTCGCCAACGGTACGCCGCTGTCCTTTAGTTTTCCAAGCAATGGCGTGAGGTACGCGCCCGAAGCGATCTCAAAAAAGTTCAACAGGCCGTAGCCCGTGGCGCGGAATCGGGCGGGGGCGATCTGACAAAGGATGGGCATGTTGTTCGCGTCAAACATGCCGAAGCCAAAGCCGAACAGAATCGTTCCGACGATGGTCAGGGCAAATCCCGGCGCCAAACCAACCAGGATGATGGACGGCACGAGCAGGGCCAGACCCGCCGCACTCAAGTAAGTGCGCCCGCGCACGGTGCGCCGCGACCAGCGATCCGCCAACCCACCACCGAGAATAACTCCGAAAAATCCCGCGCCAGCGTGGGTAATGGTGGCCCACAGGCCGGAGGGCGTCTGCGCCAACCCAAAGCGGTCCTGCAACAGAGTGGGCAGCCAGTTCTTTACCGCCCAACCAGACAGGCTCGGCAGGGAGAAGCACAGAATCAGAATTACAAAGCGCAGCCAATCCACGCCCGCTGCCGCACCAGTAGCCGAAGAGGAACCCGTAGCTTCTGTGGAGCCGCGATCCGTTTCGCGGAGAAAAACAATTAACACGATAGCATAGGCGACTCCGATGGCGCCACACCCCACGAACGCTGAGCGCCAGGAAATTTCCTGCGCCACCCAGCCGCCGATGCCGCCGAGTGCCTGCCCCAGGTAAACCCCGCTCAAATGGACCCCCACGGCCAATGACCGCGTTGGGCCACGGTGATAATCGGCGATCAGCGCGAGGGCCGCTGGCATGTACAGCGCCTCGCTCACGCCCATGATGGCACGCAACGCGAAGAGTTGGTGGAAGTTCGCGGCCTGCCCCATCAGCAACGTCACCAGCGACCACACGGCCAAGCTGGCAATGATCAACCATTTGCGGTTGAGGCGGTCGGCGATGGCGCCGCCGACCGGGCTGCAGAACGCATAAACCCACAAGAAAATCGCCATCAACCAGCCAAAGGATTGGGCGCTTTGCAGTTCCACAATATCCGCTTTGATGGACAGGCCCATGGTGGAAAGCATTTGACGGTCGAGGTAGTTCAGCACCACGACCGGCCAGAGCAAACCCACTACGGTCCAAGCGTAGCGGGAAGGGGAAGTGGCGCTTTGACCATTCATTCGGAGGGACATTTTGTGGCGATGCTTGCTTTCGTCACCAGCTTTTTCTCATCGCGGCGGCCTTTCAGCTTTGAGCGACACCACACAAATTTGGCTGACCTTGCTGCCATCGGTATCGAGCCG
>JANYBF010000252.1 GCA_025360895.1 Verrucomicrobiota bacterium | reverse complement strand
TAGGGCTTGGCCAGCACAGCGTGGAGGCGTTCCAGCGGGGCGAGATCGCCGTCGGTGGTGGCGGCGGACAGGGCGGCTTCCACGACGTGATTCCGGGGAATCACCGCTGGGTTGTGGGCGTTCATGAGACGGACAACTTGCGTCCCAAGCTGGGGTTGCCGGGCGAGGCGTTCGGTCCAACGCTGATGCCACGCAGTGAACGCCGCCTCGGCAGGCGAAGTTGGTTCCGAGGTGGCGTGAGGCTGCAGATTCCGAAAAGTGTGAGTGTAGTCGGCACTGGCCTGGTGCATCCAACGGAGAAGTTCCTCGGCGAGCGCGGCGTCTTCCGGTTCCACAGAAAACAGTCCGAGCTTGGCGCGCAGGGCGGCGAGCCAGTGCCGCTGGAAGCACGCGGAGAAGGATTCGAGCGCTGCGTTGGCCCGGGCCCGGGCGGTTTCAGGTATCGGGTGCAGGATGGGCAGCAGAGCTTCGGCCAGGCGGGCCAGATTCCAGGCGGCAATCGCGGGTTGCTGCCCGAAGGCGTAGCGGCCGTGGTGATCAATGGAGCTGAACACCGCCGCCGGGTCATAGGCATCCACGAAAGCGCAGGGGCCGTAATCAATGGTTTCGCCCGACAGCGCCATGTTGTCGGTGTTCATCACCCCATGCACGAAGCCGACCCGCATCCAATGAGCGATGAGCGAGGCCTGGTGTTCCACCACTTCCTGCAGAAGTCCGACAGCTGGGAGGTCGGACTCTGCCCGGTTCGGAAAGTGGCGACGGAGCGTGTGGTCGGTCAGGAGGCGCAGGGCGTCGGTATCACCCAGCGTAGCGAAGTATTCAAAGGTACCGACGCGGATGTGGCTAGCGGCGACCCGGGTGAGAATCGCGCCGGGGAGGGTTTGCTCGCGGAAGACCGTTTCGCCGGTAGTGGCGACGGCGAGGCTGCGGGTGGTCGGGATGCCGAGGGCGTGCATGGCCTCGCTGATCAGGTACTCGCGCAGCATGGGGCCGAGGGCGGCCCGGCCGTCGCCGCGGCGCGAATAGGGAGTCGGGCCGGCGCCTTTCAACTGGATATCAAAACGCTCGCCCGCGGGCGTCATTTGTTCGCCCAACAGGATGGCGCGTCCGTCGCCGAGCCGGGTCAGATTTCCGAATTGATGGCCGGCATAGGCCTGGGCGATGGGCTCGGCACCGGGAAACATTTGGTTGCCGGTGAAGAGGGCAGCCGCGTCCAAGCCGGTGAAGGCTGTGGGGTCGAGTCCGAGCGATTGGGCCAGCGGGCGGTTGAAGAGAACGAGGCGCGGGCGGGCGACCGGCGTGGGGTTCACCCGGGTGTGGAACCCTCCGGGGAGGCGGGCGTAGGAATTGTCAAAGTGCCAGCCGGCGTGGTGGGAGGAAGTTTCGGAGGTCTGGCGAACCGGCTGGCACTTTTCATCGTTCATCATACTGACATTAGCATGACGCGAGGAACGCGCACCGCCTGCTGGAAAATGTCCGGTGTTCCTACCGCAGGAGTGCTGATGAACATTTGTCAGTGGTTCAAAAAGTGGTTTATTTGAAAGTCAGGGTGGCTGGACAGTGAGCAGCCCGACAATTTACACTTTGCATTGCGCATGACTCTCCGGCCGCCCGCTGCTGGGAACGGACGCTACCGAGTGGTTCAGCGCAGCGGTGGCCAGCCGGCGGCAGCTTGACCGATACTTGACTGAAGCTTGACCCAAGCTTGACGCATTGGCAGACTGATTGGCATGAGCTACCAACCGCAATTCACCATCACGCCAGCGCTGCTGGCGCGGGTGGAGAGCATTGCTGCGCTCCGGGAGCGTATTCAAGGCGCAGCAGTGCAAGTGCCGTGGATTCCCGCGCTGCAAAAGGACACCCGCGCGCGCAACACCCACAGTTCAACCGCTATTGAAGGCAACCCGCTCACGCTGGAGGAAGTCCGCGCCCTGGAGGAAGGGACGACCGTGGCCGCCCCCGTGCGGGCGCGGCGTGAGGTGCTGAACTATTTCGCCGCCCTCCGGCATGTTGAGAAACAGGCGACGAAGAAGCGCTTGACGCACGAGGATATTTTCCGGCTGCACACGATCATCGCCGGCGCGGTGATGGACCAGGGCGAACCGGGGCGTTACCGGACCATGCGGGTGCGGGTGGGGCAATTTGTTCCGCCGCCGCCGGAGGAGGTATCGGGCCTGATGTTCGAGCTGCTGGCGTGGTGGAACCAGGATGCGCCAGGACTCTCGCCGGTGTTGAGTTCGGCCATCGTGCATCATCGCTTCGAGACGATTCATCCGTTTGCCGACGGCAACGGGCGGGCGGGCCGGGCGCTGGCCTTGGGGGAGCTTTACCGGCGCGGGTTTGATTCCCATCACATTTTCGCGGTGGACGAATTTTACTGGGAGGATCGTCCGCGCTATTACACGGCGCTGGATGCGGTGCGCCGGGCGGGCGACAACCTGACTTCGTGGTTGGAGTATTGCGCCGAGGGTTTGCGGCAAACGCTGGAGCGGGTCTGGGAGCGGATGGGGCAGCTCTCGATTTCCACGGCGCGAGCGAAAGTGGTGCTCCGCCCGCGCCAGGAACAGTTGCTCAAGCTGCTCGGGAAAAGTGGCGGAATGACGCCACCTGAACTCTGGGCAGCATTGAAAGTTTCCAAGCAAGGCGCGCTGGACATGCTGCGTCCGCTGGTGAAGGCCGGCTTGGTCAAGCGGGTCGGGACGCTGAAGACTGGGCGCTACGTTTTGAGATGAGCACCGCGCCGACGCCTAAGATCAGCAGGTCGAGCCGCCCGTCCTCCCTGCCGCCCGATTACCCCCGCATCAAATGCGTGAACAGTTTCCATGAACTGGTCACTACGCCTTTCGCCGTGGGCGTCAACGCCCTCTGCTGGCAGCGCACGCTGCCGGGCGGTTTCAGCGAAGTGGTGGGACAGCTCGGCGTCAGCGAGGGAATCATCACCCTCGACGACGCCCGACTGCTGGCCCTCCCCGTGAGCGCGGCGGGCCGAGTTGCCATCGCCATTCTCCTTGCCGACCAACGTCTGCTCCGGGAGCACGACCTTGACCCCGTCCTCAACTGCATCAACCGTTATCCCCGCGACGAGAATCCAGGCCCCGTGCCCACCGATGTCTTCTCCTTCCACACCGACAGCGCCTCGGTGGAAGCCGACACTTATCTTTGCACTTATCACGGGCCGGCCAGCGAGGGCTTGCGCAACGACGAAGCGCAACGACGCGTGGACATACCTGCCACCCGCGCCGAACTTCTCCAGCGCTTCGGTGGCGAAGACAACGCCGCCTTCCGCGAATACCT
>JANYBF010000367.1 GCA_025360895.1 Verrucomicrobiota bacterium | reverse complement strand
GTTCTTGCCGGAAGCAAAAACCACCAGGTAGCCGTTGGGCGGGAGGTTAGTGGCGGGAAACTGCCACTGGGTGAGCTGGCTCTGATTGTTAGCCAGGAACCAGCCCCCCAGGTTGTTAGTCGCCGTGCCTTCGTTATGGATCTCGATCCAGTCCGAGTGTTTGCCGTCTTCATCCTGGAGCGTCATGGCGTTGTCGGCCATAAACTCGGAGATGACAAACTGTGCCGGCGCGCGAAGTTCCATGTTCAACCCTGCGATGACCAGGGCTGTTCCAAGCAACTTTGGCAGCGCGCCATTTCGGCGATTCTTCATCGCCGCGTTTTTCTCGCAAGGAATCATCTGGATTTGAACAGCCGAAAGAAACTGGGCGTGGCGCCGGGTTGCACCTGGACTGTAAGATTGCTGCCCTGAACGGTGGTAGGGCCCGAGTAATTCTCGTAGGGGCCAGCGACGTGAGCCGCGGACTGGAGCACGTAACCCGGCGAGAAACTGGGCCATGACAGCGTGACTGCGCCACCGCCCGCGCGCTGGATAGCCAGTGATTGTGAGGTCAATTGGGCGGTGCGAAAGTGGGCGCGTAGCTGCGCCGGTGTCAAGGCAGTGTCATAGATGGCTACCTCGTCGATGGATCCTTTTAGATTGAACGCGCTACCACCGGTCCCATCTCGGGTGGCGCCAATCATGGCGCGATCTGGCGTCGGGCCGGCATTGCGGAGGACCCCGCCGATGTTTTGGGTTCCGCCCTGAACTCCATCGAGGTAGATGGTGGCGGTTCCACCTGTGAAAACGCCGATGACATGATGCCATATACCCCGAGTCGGCAAACTGGCGCTCCAAACCTGGCCCACGGTATTGCCGTCGTTGCGCACGGCAAAGCTAACGCCAAGGTCGGAGTTGTTCGCGAGTTCGTAGCTGCCGTCCCAGCGGGAAACGATGGCATTCCAACCCGATCTGGCGGTGGGGTCGATCAGAAACCAAGCCTCCGCCGTGACCGAATCACCCGGATGGAAAACGCCAAGGTCCACCAAGGTCCCCGGGGTGCCGTCGAGCTGGACGCTATGGCCCAGACGTGGCGAAGCGGCAGACTGGCCAAGGGTGAACCCGCCACTGTAAGTTCCGCCGATAGTGGAAAGGGAGCCAAGGTCAGCCGCCACCGTCCCGCTCGTTTCGTCGAGCGGATAGTAATGAATGGGATTGTCACTCAGAACGGCTTCCGCATAGCTCGCGTAAGTCGGGCCGGGGGTGACGTTGAGGATGGCAGGCGAGCTCGTCACCGAGCCAGCGATGTTCGTCACGATGACGGTATAGGTGCCAGCGTCGTTCGTCCGCGCGTCGGTTATGGAGAAGCTAGCGCTCGTCGCGCCGGAAATGAGATTCCCGTTCTTATACCATTGGAAGGCAGGCAAGTGGCTCGCGGCGACGGTGAAGGTGAAGTCACTCCCTTCAGGCGCCGTTCCGCCCGATGGCTGGAGGGTGATCTCGGGAGGAACTGGCGGCACATAATCGGTCGCCACCCGCAGATGATCGATCGCGCCGCAGAAGTGGCCCGAAGCGGCCAGCGGGCTGATGCGGACCCGGACATCCCCGTTCCCGTCCCCGGTATATGAGAAGACGAATGGGGCGAAGTTCGCGGTCCCCGCCCACGCGCCGGGTTGGCAGGTGAAGGTGGCCAGCACCCCGTCGTCGCCACGGAGCACATCAATCACCATCCCATCGCTGTCCGTCGTGGCCTGGGTCCCTTCCGAGTAGGTTGCCGGGTTGGCGACAAAATCTACGTAATAAGTCTCGCCAGACTCGTTGGCTGGAATCCCGGTCGCGAGGGTGAGGACGTTGTCTTGCCAGATCATGGCCGCGTAGTCGCCCGCCCCCGTTCGGTCCACCGCATGGATGGCGCCCCCGCCCGCCTTATTCCAGATCGGCAGGTTTCCACCGAAAGAAACCTTCAGACCCGTCTGGTACTGAAGAGCGTTTTGGTTGCCGGTGTAGGCGCTGAAATTCTCGGCGAGAAGAACAGTAGGATGCAGAGGCACCGCCGTGACGGTCAGCACGACAGGCGCGCTGGTCACTGAACCCGCTGCGTTCGTCAGCACCACCTTGTAGCTGCCTGCGTCATTCGTCCTCGCATCAATGATCGAGTAGCTGGTGCTGGTTGCGCCAGGAATGGCATTACCATTCTTGTACCATGCGTAACTGCTTGCTCCACTGCCGCTGACAAAGAAGGCGAAGTTGCAGCCCTCGGCCACGTCGCCGCCGACAGGCTGGGTGACGAGGTCTGGTGGATTTGGCCGGACGTAATCAGTTGCCAACCTCAGGTTATCAATCGCGCCGGCGAAGTGGCCTGAAGCAGAGAGGGGGCTGATGCGCAGTCGAACATCGCCGCTGTCGTCTCCGTTGTAACTGAAACTGAACGGCGTGAAGCCCGCGTTGCCCGCCCACGCGCCCGGTTGGCAGGTGAAGGTAGTCACCACACTATCGTCGCCACGGAGCACATCAATCACCATCCCATCGCTGTCCGTCGTGGCCTGAGTCCCTTCCGAGTAGGTTGCCGGGTTGGCGACAAAATCGACGTAATACGTCGCCCCAAAATCGTTGGCCGGAATCGCGGTCGCCAAGGTGAGGACGTTATCTTGCCAGATCATGGCCGCGTAGTCGCCGGTCCCGGTTCGGTCCACCGCATGGATGGCTCCCCCGCCCGCTTTGTTCCAGAGCGGCAGGGTTCCGCCGTAAGAAACCTTCAGACCCGTCTGGTACTGAAGAGCGTTTTGGTTGCCGGTGTAGGCGTTGAAATTCTCGCTCAAGAGCACCGTGGCGTAACTCGGGCGCGCGGTTACAGTCAGCACCGCCGGCGCGCTGGTCACCGACTGGGATGTATTCGTCACGACCACCGTGTAAGTGCCGGCGTCGCTCGGCTTG
>JANYBF010000176.1 GCA_025360895.1 Verrucomicrobiota bacterium | reverse complement strand
TTGTGTCAGCCATCGGAACGCGCGATCCGTCCGAGTGCCTCAAGGATTTGCTCGGCCTCCCGATCCGCGTCGAGAATGTCACCCTCAAACGGCCCAGCTTGAACGACGTGTTTCTCCAGCTCACAGGCCGGGAATTACGGGAGTAATCATGCTGCGCGTTTTGCTCGCCAAAGACCTGCGCCGGGCGTGGCGCAATCCGGTCCCGTTGCTGATCAACTTGCTCGTGCCGTTATGCCTCACCGCGATGATCGGCCTGGTGTTTGGTGGCAAATCGGATAACGGCGCGCTGGGCCGCATCCGCTTTGCCGTGGTGGACGAGGACAAAACGGTGCTGTCCGATTTCCTGCGGGGCGCCGCCAACCAAAACGAGGGCAGCAAGTATCTCGAACCCATTTTTCTGGAGCGCGCAGAAGCGTTGCGCCAGATCAACGACAACCAGATCAGCGCCGTGTTGATCATCCCGACCAATTTTACGCGCAATTATCTCACTGGGCGCGAAGCCGTGAGCCTCGAACTGGTCAAGAACCCGGCGCAATCCATTCATCCCGCCGTGCTGGAAGAGATGCTGGGGGCGGTGGTGACCGCGCTGAATGCCATCTCGCGGAATCTCCAGTCCGAGTTTCCCGACTGGCAAGAAGTCATTGCGGGCAAGGGCGGCTACAAAAAGGTTGCCGTTTTGATCGAGCGCGCGGGCGACAAACTCAAGAAGGCCGAGAAGTTCATCAATCCACCGCGGGTCATTTACGAGAAGGATGCCCCGGCCGATGCGACGAAGGACGACAACACAACCAACAACGCCGCGAAAAAGAGCAGTCCCACTTCCGAGATCTTCGGCTACCTGCTTTTGGGCATGGCCGGCATGTTTCTGCTGTTCCTCGCCAGCACCGCGATGACCGATCTTCACCGCGAACTCCGGCAACGCACGTTCGCCCGCTATCACACGTTGCATCAGCAACTGACTCCATTCGTGGCCAGCAAGGTGATATTCGTCGTCGTGGTGCTGTTGATTTGCAGCGCCATTCTGCTGGGGGGAGGCGGTCTTATGTTTGGGGTGAAATGGCGGCAACCGTGGGCGCTTGTATTGATGGTGATCGGTTACGCCTGCACGGCCGCCGGACTGATGGCGCTGATGGTGGCGTTAATTCCCGATGAACGGAGAGCGGGGGCGCTCAACACCGTCGTCGGGATGGGGCTGGGTCTGGCAGGCGGTTGTATGTTTCCAGCAGAATCACTCCCCGTATTCCTGCGGGAGCACGTCACTCCGCTGCTCCCGACCAACTGGTTCGTGGACACAATGCGCAATCTTCAGTACGGCGGCAATGAGAACACCTGGGTTTTCGCGTTGCTCAAACTGCTCGCACTGGGCGCGGTGTTGTTGACGCTGGCCGCGCTGTTGTTCCGCCGGCAATTTCGGGCAGGGGTGCGCCCATGAGACGCATCCTCGCCATCGGCCACAATGACCTGCGGCTTTTCATGAAGCGGAAATCCGCTTACATCTGGCTGTTTGTGGTGCCGCTGGCGTTCATTTATTTCATGGGCTTCGCCAATCGCGGCCCCAGTGACCCTTACAATCGCAGGCCGCCCGTACTGGTGGAAAACAACGACACCAATTTCCTCAGTCGTGTGTTTCTGGACGAACTCGACACGCAGGGCATGAGATTGCTCAACCTGACGAATCGCGAATCCGCCGCGCGCACTATCCGGAGTCCCACCAACTTCACGAGCCGGGTGCTCAGTGGCGAGCAAAGCAAAGTGGGATTCTTCAAGCGTGACGGCTCGGCAGAATCCGATGCGGCCATCATCGAAGTGCGACTGGTGCGCGCGGTGATCGCAATGAACAGTCACTTGTTGGAAGCCGCAACGCAGACCAACGCTCCCGCAACAATTACCGAGGAACAACTCCGCGCGGTCATGAAGAAGCCAAACCCAGTCAGCCTCAATGCAAAGTTTGCCGGACGCCAGCCCGTGCCGTCCGGGTTCAGTTTCTCGCTGCCGGGTAATCTCGTGATGTATCTGATGATGAACCTCATGGTCTTCGGTGGCGCGCTGGTGGCGGCGGAGCGGCGCAACGGCGTGATCCGGCGGTTGATGGTTTATCCCGTGACGAAGCTCGAAGTGGTCATGGGAAAAATCTACGGACTGATGTTGCTCGGCGCGACGCAAATCATCTTCTTCCTCGCCGTGGGAAAATTCGCAATGGGCGTCAATCTCGGCGCCAACCTGCCGGCCGTAACCCTCACCTTGCTGATTCTGGGCTGGGTCGGCAGTTCAATTGGGGTGCTGGTGGGTTCCTTGCGGGCGGAGGAGGACCGCGTCGTGGGCGTTTGTGTTTTGGCGAGCCTGTTGATGGCCGCGTTGGGTGGCTGCTGGTGGCCATTGGAAATTGCCCCACCCGCATTTCAAAACCTTGCCCTCTGCCTGCCGACGGGTTGGGCGTTGAAAGCGCTGCATCAACTCATCAGCTTCGGCAGTGGTTTTGGAACGGTGTTACTACCGCTAGCAGTGTTGGTCGGATTTGGGGCGGTTTCCAATCTGCTGGCGGCGCGATTTTTCCGAAGCTGATTCATTGCACCGTCACGCTCTTGGCGAGGTTGCGGGGCTTGTCCACATCGCAACCGCGCGCGACGGCGATGTGGTAGGCGAAGAGTTGCAACGGTACACTCGTCAGAATCGGATACAGCGGCTCAATCGTCTTCGGCACGAAGATTACGTCATCCGCCACTTTCTTAATTGCTTCATCCCCTTCGGTGGCCACCGCAATGATCGGCCCTTTGCGGGCGCGGATCATAGCGAGGTTCGCCATCGTCTTGTCATACATCGAATCCTGGGGTACGAGGAAAACCGTGGGCGTCCTCTCATCAATCAGCGCGATGGGGCCATGCTTCATTTCTGCCGCCGAATAGCCTTCGGCATGGATGTAGGAAATCTCCTTAAGCTTGAGCGCACCTTCGAGGGCGGCCGGAAAGGTGTAGCCCCGGCTAAGGAAAAAGAAATCTTCGGCGGCCGCATACTTTGCGGCGAGCTGCTTGATCGTGTCATCTTGCTGGAGCAAAGTTTCAATCTGTTTCGGCACGGCCTCCAGCGCTTTAAGAATTTCCGAGGCCCGCCCGGCAGATAACATGCGCATCCGGCCCAGATGCACGCCAAGGAGCGAGAGGATGGTAAGTGTGGAAATGAACGCCTTGGTGGAAGCCACACCGATTTCCGGTCCAGCGTGCATGTAAATGCCCCCATCGGATTCGCGGGCAATGGTGCTGCCCACCACGTTGACGATGGCGAGCGCGCGATGGCCGCGCCGCCGGGCTTCGCGTAACGCCGCCAGCGTGTCCGCCGTTTCACCGGATTGTGAGATGACGAGCAACACCGTATTTTTCTCCAGCGGGGCATTGCGATAACAAAACTCGTGGGCGAACTCGACTTCCACCGGCAGGTGCGCGAATTCCTCGATGAGATACTCCCCGACGAGCGCCGCGTGCCAGCTCGTGCCGCTGGCCGCGATCACCACGCGATCAATACTGCGGAGTTCCGCCGAACTCATGTTCAAGCCCCCAAACCGTGCCGTCGCGCCTTCATGATCCACCCGTCCGCGCAGGGCATTCTCCACCGTGCGGGGCTGCTCAAAGATTTCCTTGAGCATGAAGTGCGCGTATTCACCCTTCTGGGAATCCTCGGCCTGAAACTCAAGCTTGCTGATCTGGACGTTGGCGGTGTCGGTCCCGAGATTCAACACGTCAAAGCGTTCGCGCGTGACGGTGGCCACATCGTAGTCGTTCAGAAAAACCACCTGCCGCGTATGCACCACAATGGCATTGGCATCGCTGGTTAGAAAATTCTCGCCGTCGCCAATGCCGATAATCAGCGGGGAACCACGCCGCGCCCCCACCATCACGTCCGGTTGTTCGGTGCAGATCACGGCGATGCCGTAGGTGCCGATGACTTCGCGGAGCGCGTCGCACACAGCCTGGGTGAGCGGATTCAATTCCGACTGCGGCGCCGACCGTTTTGCGTAATGCTCCCCGATCAGATGCGCGAGAACCTCCGTATCGGTGGTGGAATGAAATTGATGCCCGGCCTTGAGCAGGCGTTGCTTGAGTTGATCATAGTTCTCGATGACGCCGTTATGGACGACCGCGATCTTGCCGGACTGGTCGAGATGCGGATGGGAATTTTCGTCACACGGCGGACCGTGCGTGGCCCAGCGGGTGTGGGCAATGCCGATTTCTCCCGGCGCGGGATGGGCGAGTAATTCGCGGGCAATGCCCTCATCAATCTTGCCTTTTTTCTTGCGCACGAGCAGATCGGCGCGCTGCATAATTGCCACCCCAGCACTGTCGTAACCACGATATTCGAGCCGGCGCAGTCCTTCGAGCAGGACCGGCGAGGCCGCCTTCTTGCCGACGTATCCAATGATTCCACACATAAGGTGTCTATTTCTGTTTCAATATCCAGTCCGCCGCCGAGGACAAATCATCCACGACGACGGCGCGGGTGAGTTGAGCTGGGTGTTCCCGTTCTATTTCCAAGCCATAACCGGTGCGGACCAGAATACTGGCGCGGACGCCCGCATTCCAGCCACATTCGAGATCAATCAGCTTGTCACCGATCATGTAACTACTGGCAAGGTCCATGCCGAACTCATCCCGCGCATCAAACAAAAACTGAGGGGCCGGCTTGCGCCCCCGACTCGGTTGATCCGGCGCCTCGGGCGCGATGTAGATTTTTCGGAAAGTGACGCCGTGTGGCTGGAACTCTTGGACGACGCGCGCATTGACCTCGTCCACGTCCGCCAGAGTGAAATAACCGCGCCCGACGCCAGATTGGTTGGTGACGATGAACAAGGTGAACCCGGCGGCGACCACGCGTTGCAGGCTGACGAATGCTTCGGGAAAAACTTCCACCTGCGCGGGATCGTGGAGATATTCTTTCTCTTTGATGAGCGTCCCGTCACGGTCGAGGAAGATGGCGCGTTTCAAGATCATGGCGGCCTCATTGTGCGGCGGTCGGGGGTTCAAACGAAATAAAAATCAGGACCGCCAAAACTACCGGGCGGAGCCGGCTACTCCCAAATAAACCGCGGCGACCGGCGGGCGAATTACTTTTTCGGTTGCGCTACGCCTAAGATTTCTTGGATTGTGAGCACACGACTCTGTGATTTTTCTGACTCCACAACTTAACTGCGGCGGCCGTCACCGGCGGTTGACCACCACTTTGAACGGTTTTGAATTTCATCCATCCTAGCGCAGAATTCCCAATTCCACCCAAGGCGATAACATGAACAAAGCGACCGGATTTCTGAACAAAACCCTCGTGCCGGTTTTGACCGCTCTGAGCGAAAACACCTATCTGTCGGCCATTCGCTCGGGGATGGTGTCAGTGGTGCCGCTGACCATCATCGGGGGGTTGTTTACGATTGTGACATTTCTGCCGATCACCGGGTGGGACAAGGTGATCGCCCCCTACCTCCAACTGTTGCAAATCCCGGTGACCGCCACCTTCGGCATGCTGGGCGTATTTGTATGCTTCGCGGTCAGCTATGATCTCGGGAAGCAACTCAAGCAGGAAGCCGTCGTAAGCGCGGCCATGGCCACCGCCATCTTCCTGATGATCTCGCTCAAATTGGAGGACCAAACCCTGATCACGGAGAACCTTGGTTCCAAAGGAATGTTTACTGCGATCATCGTCGCCTTGGTCTCCGTCCGCGTTCAGAAATTTTTTACCGACAAGAATTTGGTCATCAAGATGCCGGCCAATGTGCCGTCCGTGGTTTATGAATCGTTTCTGTCGCTCATTCCCCTGTGCTTCCTCATCGTGGCCTTCTGGCTGATCCGATTTGTGGCGGGGGTGGATATTGACCATCTCGTGCAAACCGTTTTCAAGCCCCTGGTGTTCGCCCTGAATACGCTGCCGGGAATTCTGGTATATGCCTTCCTCGTCACCCTGCTCTGGTCCGTCGGGATCAATGGCGATAACGCCGTGGACGCAATCGTAGCGCCCATCTTTCTCCAATACCTCGCCGCCAATGTCGCCGCCACGGCAGCCGGTCAGCCGCCGGAGTATATTACCGCGCTTGGATTTTTTACCACCTTCGTCAACGTCGGTGGCACCGGGGCGACCATTGCGCTGGCGCTCGTCTTGTGGAACTCCAAAGAGCCGGGCTACCGCAAAGTCAGCCGGCTCTCGCTGCCCACCCAGATTTTCCAGATCAATGAACCCATCTTCTTCGGGCTGCCAAT
>JANYBF010000141.1 GCA_025360895.1 Verrucomicrobiota bacterium | reverse complement strand
TCTGCCCCCCGCGCAGGGGGAGAGCAGCCCTGTTGGGCATTACACAACGGCCAATAACGGTACCCCGTAGCCACATTGACGTGAATCGTAAGCCGAGGACGCCTTTGGCTACAACCTGAAAGCAATTGGTAACCGGAGCGGGTCCTTGCCTCTGAGGGCAGTTTGGTGTTGGGCGAACCGGGCACCGGCAAAAGCATTTCGAAACTGGCCTTGCCGGGTTGCGATGCTATTTCTTGTGCTTCTTGGCATGTTCATCATCCATCCGCAGCACGAGCTTCTCCGCGCCGCCCCCGTGCTCATCGAGATCCATGAACAAGCCTTTATCCGTAAGGTCCAGCCCATGGGAATTTTCCCAATCCTGCCGGGCGACCTTGTCCAGTCGTTCCACGATGTCGTCGTCATAAACTTCAATGGCCAGTTCGCGCCGATCGTCAAAACTGCCGGGCGCCAGGTTGATCGAGCCGACGATGGCACGCAGACCGTCGGCCAGCAGCATTTTGCCGTGCAGTTTCAGGTGTTTGAGCTTGTGAATCTTGACGCCCACGTCGTCCAAGATGCGCAGGCCGCCGACGCCTTCGATGATCTTCTCCTTCTTGAGCGTATGGGGCGGGCGGGCCATGACGTGGACTTTTACTCCCCGGGTGGCGGCGCGGACGAGGCGCTCGATGATGACGGAATCCTGGTAGCGCTCGTTCTGGACGAAGAGCGTGTGTTTCGCCTCATCAATGAACTGGGCGATGCGTTCGCGCCCGTTGACCGGGCACCAGATCAGGTGCGCGCTCAGGCCGGGCTTGAATTCCTTCCGGTGCCAGTCGGCGTTGAAGCACTCGATGACCTCCTTGACCGCGTGCGGATGCGTCGTCGTGATCGCGTAGTCGCGAGTTTCGGTCAGGTTCTTCGTCACCCAGTTGAGGGATTTGACGAAGGCAATCGCTTCATCCACGACCATGGATTTCTCGTGCGTAATCCCGAAGTCAGGGTTGCTGTCCTTTACTTCGACGCCGCCGTGTTCCAGAGCTTTACGAACCTGTTCGTTGTCGTCCTCGCCGCTGCGGCGCGCCGCATTGAGCATCACCCGGACTTTCACGCCACGCTGGTGGGCAGCAATGACGGCCTGGAGCAGGTCCGGGTCGGAGAAAACAAACATCTTGATCTGGAGCGATTGCTTTGCCGCACCAATCGCATCCAGGAAGGGTTTGGTTGATTCATCCGGGAGAACAATGAGGGTGCGCTGGGACATGATATTCTTTAGTATGGTTGCGGTGGTTAACTGGCCTTCGCCGGGGAGTTGGCCGGAATTCCCGGGGCGGGCGTGGCGCCCGCCTGGATGCGATAAAGTTCGGCGTAAATCTCGTTGCGTTTGATCAATTCGTCGTGGCTGCCTTCCTCGGCCACAAAACCGCCTTTGAGCACCACGATCTTGTCAGCGTCACGGATGGTGCTCAGGCGGTGAGCGATGGTGATGACGGTGCGGCCTTTCATCAAACGTTCGAGCGCTTCCATGACGACGTTTTCGGACTCGGTGTCGAGCGCGGCCGTCGGTTCATCAAGGATGAGGATGGGCGAATTGCGCACGACGGCGCGGGCAATGCCGATGCGCTGCCGCTGGCCGCCCGAGAGGGTGAGCCCGCGCTCGCCCACCAGCGAGTCGTAGCCCTGCGGCATCGCCATGATGAAATCGTGGGCGTTGGCCATCTTCGCGGCCTCAATGATCTCGTCCGGCTTCGCGTCCAGCCGCCCGTAGGCGATATTGTCGCGGATCGTCTCGGCGAAGAGGACGGTATCCTGCAAGACAAACCCGATCTGCGCGCGGTGCGCATCGAGTTTGTAATCGGTGATATCCACGCCATCCACCAGCACGCGGCCCGCCGTTGGATCGTAGAAGCGCGGAATCAAGCTGAGCACGGTGGACTTGCCGCCACCCGTCGGACCGCAGACGCCGATGCGTTGGCCGGGCTTGATCGTGAGATTGATGTCGCGCAGCACGGGCGCGGCGGGGTCGTAGGCAAAAGCCACTTTCTCAAAAACAATCTCGCCTTTGAACTTACCCGGATCGCGCGCGTCGGGCTTTTGCGGAATAATCGTGTCGGCGTCGAGGATCGCTTGAATGCGTTCCATGCCAACCTGCGCCTGGGCGATGACGTTGGTCATGGTCGCCAGATCCTGCACCGGCTTGAAAAACTTGTTGAGGTAGGAAAGAAACACCGTCAGCGCGCCAATGGTCATGGCGTGGTTGAGAATCAATCCCGCCCCGCGCCAGAGCACGAAGGCGACACAGAGCGCCACGGTCACGGAGACGATGGGCGAGAGCAGCGACTTGACCCGCCGGGCTTTGAGCGCCGCCTTCACGGATTCCATGCTCGCCGCGTCCAGCCGACCCTCTTCCGTGTCCTGGCGGCCAAAAGCTTCGACGGTGCGCACGGATTCCAAGCCCTGTTGGAGAACGCCCACGATGTCGCTCTGGCGCGCGCGCACCTCGTGCGTCGCTTTCTTCACCGCCTTCTTGAACCGCGCGACGAACAGCAACAGGAACGGCGTCACACCGATCGCGACCAGCGCGAAATCAAAGTTTAGTTAAAGCATCACACAAACCATCCCGACGATGGTCAGCGAATCCACGAGGATGCTCAGCAGCGCCGTCGAGGCAAAACTCTGGATCGTGCCCACGTCGGAGGTGATCGTGCTCAACATGTTCCCGATCTGATGGGTATCATAATACTTCAGCGCCAGCCGCTGGAGATGGTGATAGAGGCGATGCCGGAGATCGTTCGCCACATATTGGGCCACGCTCTCGGTGTAATAATTGTCAATGTAGCCCGCGACCGCGCCGATGAGGGCGATGATCACCGCAAAAATCGCCGCTACGCCCGCCAGCGCCACCGTTTGCTCGCCGGACGAAAAATCCCGCAGCCACGTCAGAAACTCGGGTAACGGGTGTTTCCCGACTACGTTATCAATGATGATCTTCAGCGGCCACGGCGCGGCGATACTCATCGCGGTCTCGAAGAGCATCGCGATAAAAACGACGATCAACCACCCACGATAAGGCCGGATGAGTTCGAGCACGAGTCGAGTCATGCCTTCGGAAGGCGGGGCAACGGTCGAGACATCGGCAGCGGGTGGTGATTGACTCATTGATTCATTAACTAGTCGTTGGACCGTGGTTTAAGAGTTAATTTATCGACAAGAAGCGTAACGAAAATTCAAGTTCACGTCACTCATTTTCTTGGCAACGGGATTCTTAATTACCGAAGATGGATTTTTGATTACGAACGAACCTGTGGTCAGGGCCGCCGCACAAGCGGTGAAGCTGGATGCGGCTAATGGTCGGACCTTACTCAAGATCGAAGAACGGTTTGGGTGGCACGGGGCACGGTGAATTTTCCGAACGTTCGCTTGCCAGGATTCGCGCTCAAGCTGGCCAAGGTTTTGCGGCTGATTGTGCGGTAATCTTTGTGCGGTTGGATTGAATTTCGGTGGGGCATATCCAGTGGAA
>JANYBF010000127.1 GCA_025360895.1 Verrucomicrobiota bacterium | reverse complement strand
CCCGGTCCTTGGCCCGCCCGGAAGTTATTATTTCGCTCTTTTCAGCGCCCCTTCTGGAACGGCGGACAGAAGTGTTTTTACATTCTCTGGTGCTTATGGAACCAATTCGACTACTGCAGGCCGACTTAACGGAGGCCAGCCATCAATTCCTGGAGCACCAGCAGACACCATTGTCTCGCTCCTTGTGCGTGGCTGGTCAGCGAACATCGGGACTGATTATGCAGCGGTCCAAAATTATCTTGCCAATCCGACATTCGACGCGTGGTACGGTGAGTCGCAAATTGCTATCTTGCAGTTGGGCAAAGGTGATCCGTTTCCAAATCCAAGTCTTTTCGGTACTTTCCAAAGCGGCGGGTTAAACCAAATCCCGGGCTTCACTCTCGAACTCCACCCGGCCCCGGAGCCAACCTCGTTTGCACTTGCTGGACTTGGCGCAGCAGCACTTTGGTTTTCCCGTCGGCGCTCGCCTTGAGGCAGGATATTCGAGGTTGATTCGGGCAGTTGCCCGTCAAACGCTTTACAAATTAAAGTCCGGTCCCAGGTAAATCTCGCGCGCCTTGGGGTCGTTGGCGAGAAACTCCGCCGAGCCTTCAATCAGCACCTGGCCTTTGACGATGATGTAGCCGCGATCAATCAGCTTAAGCATCTCGCGCGCACTGTGGTCGGTGATCAACAGGCCCAGGCCGCGATCCCGCAACCGGCGGACAATCTTTTGCACTTCATAAACCGCGAGCGGGTCAATGCCCGCGAGCGGTTCGTCCAAGAGCATCAACTTGGGGCTGGTCACGAGAGCGCGGGTGATTTCGAGCCGTCGCTTCTCGCCCCCGCTCAACATGTACGCCTTGCTCTTGGCCAGCGCCGTCAAATCCAGTTCCTCCAACAGATACTTCAGACGCACCGCGCGTTCCGCCCGGCTCAACCGGCAGGTTTCGAGGATCGCCAGAATATTTTCCTCGACCGAGAGCTTCCGAAACACGGACGCCTCCTGCGTCAGATAACCGATGCCGAGCCGCGCGCGTTGGTGCATCGCCAGGCGCGTGATGTCGCGACCTTGATACTTCACCGCGCCGTCGTCAGGCCGGATGACGCCGACCACCATGTTGAACGTGGTGGTTTTGCCCGCACCATTCGGGCCGAGCAAACCGACGATCTCCCCGGCCCCGACGGTGATGGACACGCCATTCACCACCCGGCGGTGGCCGTATTCCTTCACGAGCTTTTCCGTGTAGAGCAAAGGCTTGTCAACCGCGGTTGCGGTCGCTTTTTCGGGCGGCAGCTTCGCGGCTTGGGGCTGGGCTTGCGTCTCGCTCATGTCACGGTAGCTTCTGCGATTCGCCAACCCGCTTCAAGGCTCCAGGCTTGGATTTGATCACGCATGGCTCGCGGGCAAAGAATTTCTTGTCCGCCCGGCTCCAATATACCTCGGGGGATTCGGTGAAGATCGCTTCCGGCGTCTCCAGAATCGTCTTGCCAGTCAGTTTGAACGTGTCCGTGGCCGTCGTATAGACCGCGCGATCACCGGTCGCGTGAGTGCCCGGCTCTTCGATTTTTACGTCACCGTCCGCCACCACCTCGCCGAGTTTGTCGGTGGTGGGGTCGGCGTCGGCGTCAATGGTGCGGGCCGTCATCCGCCGGTAAATCGCCGGCCCGTTCGTCACGCCCGGAATGCCTTGTTCGAAAATCACATTGCGCCGCGCCTCCAGACGCTCGACGCGTGGCGGGGAGTTCGTGGAGAACCGCAACTCCAGCTCATCGCTCTGCAACCTTGGTTCGCTGCCCGTCTTCGGCAATTGATGCACGCGCACATCGCCGGAGAACGTCACCCGCCGACCGTTGGTCCGGACCAAGAAGCTTTGCGCTGCGACTTCGATCACCGCGGGGGCGCTGTTCGTCACCGCATCTCCGGGAAAAAGGCTCAAGAACGAACCTGTGCCCGGCCCCAGCGGCACCGTGACGCGCACATTGTTTTCCGCGAGAACTTCGCCCGCGAGCGTCCGGACGGTGAGACGCTCGGCGACGCCGGTGTTTTGTTCGATCCGCCACCGCGGGTCGCCGGTGAAAACGAGGGCGCCATCCGTTTCCGCATAATCCGCGCGCTCGGCGACGATGCTGCTGCCCGCGCGCGATACGATGACATGGCCCGTGGCGCTGGCGACTTTTCCCGGCGCGGAGGGCGGGCCCGACCGCGCCTCCAACCGGTCACAGGTCAGTTGATTGGTCGCATCCAGCAGGCGCACGCCGCCTACGGCGAGAAACTCATTTGCGTTGGTGCGGAACGTGCAACGGTCGGCGAACAACTCAATAATCGTCGAACGGGCTGGCTTGGCCGCTGCGGAATTGCTCGCGGTCAATATGCCACCGGCTGCGCCCAGCAATTCTCGCGGCGATCTGAGTACCACGGCGCCAAAGGCTTCGACGGTGCCATTGGTTTGCCAGACCGTAATCCGGTCTGACCGACCCGAGCGGCCGTCATCCTCAAGTTGCCACTTGCTCTCGCCGATCAACTCAAGGATTCCCTCGTTGCGGCGATACACCCCGCGCTGCGCTGAAACTTTCCGGCCCGCTTGTTTGCCGCCCGCCTTGCCGATCACGTTGAAGGCTCCATCCGCTTCGACAAGGTCAAAGGCCATCCGGTTTGTGGCCGCAACCAACTGGTTCGTTACCGCACTGACGCTTAACTGGCCGCAGGTGAAATCAAAAACCGCATCTCCGCCCTGGACCTCATCGTGAAACACCCCCTGGAGTCGATCCTTGTCGAATTCAAACCAGCGCGAAGTGATTTCGAGCGGCCCGGCCGCGTTCGTGGTTTCCACGGTGGCATGAACCCGATTGGAGATCACCACGCGCGACTCGCCCTGGCGGTACAAAAAGCCGTCGCCCGCGATACGAAATCGCCCGTCGCCCGACTGTACCTGCAACGAGCCGGGCGATCCGACAGTTTTGTTGGTTTGGTCATAGACACACTCCGGCACTTCGATGACGAGTTCGAGTTCACCGGTCACCTTGAACGCTTGCAACTTGACGTTGGTGAGCAACTGACGGTTACCGGGCAGCGAACGCGCCTGCGCGGCGGACAGCTTATGCCACAGCTTGGTGTAGTTGGTTCCGGGAAAATACTCGCTTGTGCTGAAGTTGCTGCCTTCCAGTGCGGCGGCGTTGAACGCAACCAGTAACAGCGAGGCGACGAGGAAAAATGAAAACCACACCCACCTTCGAATTTGGATCATCCAACATCCCGTGAACGCCCGTCCGTGACGGCTGGGCGAAGACCGGGATTTCCAAATGGCGGTGGTGCTAAGCACGCGGAGGGTGTAGCAGCCGCAAGCCCGGAAGTAAATGATGGAGGGTCGGGCTGGAATGGAAGGTTAGCCGAGAAATTCACGCGGTTTACGGATGGCCGACCGACGGTAGCCGCCGACGTGAGGAGGCGGAGCAGCCCGCGTCACAGTTGGTCCACCTCCTCACGTCGGCGGCTACGAATCTCACGCGTCGAGCGTCTCAATGATTCGCAAGCGACCGGCGGCGGCATCCCACTCGGCGGTGACCCGTCCCGCGGTTTTCATTCCCATATATTTCGCCGGCTGGGTGGACGCCATCGGCAACACTGTTTCAATCGGAAGGCCTGTGAATTTTACGGTGTTCGCCACCGCTTGATCCATGGTTAGAGCGGAACCGGCCAGCCACCAGCCGACCGCGTCGCGCACCTTGCCATCCGCACTCAAGGTAACCTTAGTGCCCCCCATTTCGTACACGCCGGGTGATTGTCCGGCGGCCGCAACAGCGTCGGTCACCAAAATGGTTCGCGCGGTGGTCTTCGCGCGGATCATGGTCTTGACCGTGGCCGGTGGCAGATGGTGACCATCCACAATCAAGCTGGTCCTGAGTTCATCCGCCGCGAGTTGCTCCCAGATAAAATTCGGATGCCGGGGCAGGACGCCGGCGCAACCGTTGCCGAGATGGGTCGAAAGTGTCGCGCCGGCCCGGATCGCATCGCGAATCTGCTCCGGGGTTGCGGCCGTGTGACCA
>JANYBF010000358.1 GCA_025360895.1 Verrucomicrobiota bacterium | reverse complement strand
GATGCACCAAATGAATCCCGCCCATGTCGCTCCACTCCTATTCTCGCGTCTGGTTGCACCTGGTGTGGGCGACCTTGGAACGTCGTCCCCTGTTGACCAGGCCCGCGGCGGCAAAGCTCTCGGCTCACCTGCACGACTATGCCAAGGGGAAGGGTATTTACATGAAGAGCAACTTTGTGAACCTGGATCACGTTCACGCCTTGATAGATTTGCCAACGAATCTGGCCATCGAAGATATGATGCAACTCTTCAAAGGCGGTTCTTCTCACTGGGTGAACGAGCAGAACCTGGTCGCGGGCAAGTTCGGCTGGGGACGCGGGTATGGAGTGTTTTCCGTTTCGGAATCGGGCGTTTCAGAAGTTTGCGCCTACATCGCGAATCAGGAAGCTCACCATCGCAAGCGAGATTTTGGCGAAGAACTGAAATTATTTGTCGAGCGTCATGGACTGGAGTGGCGGAAGGACAAGGAATGAAACCGTTGAAACGGTTTCCGTTCGCGCTGCACACCCACACCTCGCTGAAGCGAGGTGTTAATGAGAGCCACCTGGGCCCTGTCACCTTGCTGAAGCGAGGCGTCAGCGAAAGTTTTCTCTCCAGTTGCTGCCTGGTTTCGTATTGCCTTGTCTAGCCACATGAAAATTCTCGTCCCGCTTAAACGGGTCACCGACCCGGATACCAAAATCCGCCTGAAACCCGACGGCTCGTCGGTGGACCTGGACGGCGTGAAGTTCGCCGTCAATCCGTTCGACGCCATCGCGCTCGAGGAAGCGTTGCGCCTCAAGGAGAAGCTCGGCGAAGTCGAAATCGTGGTGACCAGCATCGGCGGCGACGAATGCGTGGAACAACTCCGGGTTGGACTGGCGATGGGCGCGGATCGCGCCTTGCTGATCAAGACGGCGGAAAGTCTCGACTCGCTGGTGATCGCAAAAGTTCTGGCGGCCGTTTATCGCCGCGAGCAGCCGGGTTTTGTCCTGATGGGCAAGCAAGCCATTGACGATGACTCGAATCAGGCCGGACAGATGCTGGCCGCGCTGCTGGGCCTGGGCCAGGCGACCTTCGTCTCGAAGCTGGAACTGCTCGATAACAACACCCGGGCGCGTTGTGGCCGCGAAACCGATGCGGGCATTGAAACCGTCGCGGTCACGTTTCCCGCGATCATCACCACAGATCTGCGCCTCAATGAACCACGCTATGTTTCGCTGCCGGGCATCATGAAGGCCAAGAAGAAGCCGCTGGAAGAAATTGCCCTGGTTGATTTGGGGGTGACCGTCAGCGCCCGCACCCAGGTGCTCGCCCTCGAACCGCCGCCCAAACGCAAATCCGGTGTGCGCGTCAAAACCACAGATGAACTCGTGGATAAATTGCGAAATGAGGCGAAAGTGATTTAGTTGCGAAAGGCTTCCTGCGGGCCGGTATGCAACAGCGATGAGTTCAACAAGACCAATTCGAAAAGAACGCCAAAGGCGTTCCAGCCCTAAGCCCAGGGTTGCGCCACAGGCGCTACCCTGGGTTTCGCGTACCGAATTTTGCAACCCTGAAAGGGTTGAATCGTTGCCTTTGGCCGCGTTGCTTCAACCCTTTCAGGGTTGTTCCCCTGCTCAGCTGCGCTCCCAGGGTAGGCGCTCGTGCCTCGCGCCAACCTTGGGCTGGATGACAGAACGCCGTTGGCGTTCTTGTGGCGAGAATAAGTCGAAGGCCATGGCGGTGAATCGTGCGCGCAAAGCCAACGCGGAGGAATTCCGGCTCAATACAATCTCATGTCAAACATACTAGTCCTCGCCGAGCACGACGATGGCCAGCTCAAGCTGGCCACCTTGTCAGCCATGGGATTTGCGCACAAGACCTGCGTGGCGACCGGCGGTTCCTATGTCGTCTTGATTTTAGGGCAGGGCCTCGCCGCCGCCGCGGAATTGCTGCGCGGCTACGGGGCGGCGGCCGTGCTGGTCGCGGACCATCCGGCGCTCAAGGAGCCGCTGGCCGATAAATATGCCCACATCATCAACGAAGTGGTGCGCACGCAGAACGCCACCATGGTCGTGGGCGCGGCGTCCACGTTCAGCAAGGACATCCTGCCGCGCGCAGCCGCGTTGCTGGACGCCGGGATGATCAGCGATGCGATTGAGGTCCGCCCGGAGGGGAATGATTTCGTTTTCAAACGGGTCATGTACGCCGGCAACGTCATTGCCACCGTGAAACTGGAAGGGGATTTGAAGTTTTTAACGGTCCGCTCGGCCGCCTTCATACCACCCGCCAAAACGGCGGAACTTTCACTCGTAACTCCCGTAGCCGTTGAGGCGGGCAAATTGCCGTCGCAAATCGAATTCGTCGGACGCGAAGCAAAAGTGGCGGGACGACCGGACTCAACCGAAGCGCGCGTGGTGGTCTCCGGCGGACGCGCCATCAAGAACGCCGAGGATTTCGAGCGATTGATCGGTGGTCTGGCGGACGTGCTGAAGGGCGGCGTGGGCTCGTCACGCGCGCTGGT
>JANYBF010000055.1 GCA_025360895.1 Verrucomicrobiota bacterium | reverse complement strand
GGAAAGCGTGGACACCATTCTCGAATCCGCTGCCGTCCGCGATGCAAACCAGCGCGGACAAGGACTGGTCGTTTCCGGCTGTCTGTCCCAGCGCTTTCGGGACGAACTCCCGAAACTGTTTCCGGAAGTGGACGCGTTCATGGGCATTGATCAAGTTGCCCAAGTTGCCGACATCGTACGACAGGCACTGGCGCGGCGGGCCGAAAAAATTGCCCGGCCCCAGCCCGCCGTCCGTCATCGAAAGTCCCATGTCACCGCCCGGCTGGCGGAACTAGACAAGGGCAAGTCGCCGGATGAACATGAAAAATCCGAGGGCGTGCGCGGCACGGAGAAGTTTGGAAAGACCCGAACGGTAGTAGCGCCGACGGTGGCACCGTTAAACGCTCCGTTGCTCGACATCACCGCCCGGCCCACCTACATCCCCGACTACGCCACTCCGCGCTTTCGACTCACTCCGCGCCACTTCGCCTACGTCAAGATCGCCGAGGGCTGCAATCATCCGTGCAGTTTTTGCATCATTCCCCGGATGCGAGGCACGCATCGCAGCCGGACACAAAGCGATGTGGTCGCCGAGGCCAAAGCCTTGTTGGCCGACGGCGTGAAGGAGTTGAATCTCATCTCGCAGGATTCGACGTACTACGGTCTCGACTTGCGGGCGAATCACAGCCGCGCAATCTCGTCGCCGGAGAAATTTTCCGCCGCGACAAAATCGTTGGCCGCCGATGCGACTACAATTTGCACCCTGCTACGTGAGCTCAATTCGTTGCCCGGTGATTTCTGGGTTCGTTTGCTCTACACGCACCCAGCGCATTGGACGGATGAATTGATTCAGACCATTGCCGACTGTCCCAAGGTCGCGCGCTACGTGGACATCCCGCTGCAACACATTCACGAAAACATGCTGGAGCGAATGCGCCGCGAGACGTCGCGGCAATACATCGAAGACTTGATCCAACGCATTCGCACCGGCGTGCCGGGCATTGCGCTGCGGACAACTTTCATTGTGGGTTTTCCGGGCGAGACGGAGGCGTGTTTCAATAGTTTGCTCGATTTTATTCGCGCGACGAAGTTCGAGCGGCTCGGCATTTTCGCCTACTCGCAAGAGGACTCGACCCGGGCGGGCGGGATGAGCGGACAGCTTTCCGAGAAGGTGAAACAACGCCGCCGCGAACTCGCCATGGCGGTGCAGCACGAAGTTGCCGTGGCTGTTTCCGAATCCTTCATGGACCGGACGCTCAAAGTGCTGGTGGAAGGGGCGGCGAGTTCAAAACAGTTGCAGGCCGCAAACGTAAGTTCCTGGGAACACGGCTTGATGCGGGAGCAGGAAACTTCAGACGCAAGACTCAAGCGGGGAAACTTTTTGGTGGCGCGCGGTGCGGCCGACGCCCCAGACATTGACGGGCGCGTGTATGTGCGCGGCAAGCTGCCGGTCGGCGATTTCGCCCACGTGAAAATCATCGGCCACACGGACTTCGATTTGATTGCGGAGCCGGCATGAATCTCCCCAACAAACTCACCGTCTCGCGGTTCGCCCTCACCGCCGCCTTCCTTTGGGCCATGTTTTCGCGCTCGCCCGTGAACGACACTCTCGCGCTGGTTTTCTTTTGCCTGGCGGGCCTGACGGATTATTTCGATGGCAAGATCGCGCGGCAGCGCAAGCTCATCACCAACTTTGGCATCCTCATGGATCCACTCGCGGACAAGATCATGACCTGCTCGGCCTTCATCGCGTTGATCGAACGCCATGTGTTGACGCCGCCGCCGGTGTTACACCTTGGCTCGTTTTCGCTTTCGCCCAAGGTTCACGCGTGGATGGTGGTCATCATCGTCGCGCGCGAACTGGCCATCACGGGATTGCGGCTGCTTGCCGCGTCGAAGAACGTCGTCCTCGCCGCCGAGCGCTATGGGAAACACAAAACCATCTCGCAAATGATCGCGATCATTGCGCTGTTGGTGATGGATGCAAGTGTCGAGTGGTGGCCGTCGCTCAAGGCCGCCCTGCTCCCGTGGGGGCCATGGTTCGTGTTAATCGCGCTATGGGTCACGCTGCTGCTGACGACCACTTCGGGCGGGCTGTATTTATGGCGCAACCGGGAGTTGTATTTACGGGATGTTTAATCAGGCGGAGAAAGTAGCGATTCCGCGCGTCGGCGCCGTCAAATTTTAGCCCGTTACCGGCGTGGCGCGGGGGGCGGCAACCGCAGAGTTTCTCCGGTCAGTCGTTGAGTTGGTTTATAGACCGCCGGCGGTAGTCCGGCGGATGGATCGGCGTTACGCTGCTGCCGCCAAAGCCAAACCGCCAGGATGAGGATCCCGACCACCGCCAGAACGCCCAGCCCCACGGCGCCCTTCTGCCAGTTCACCTTGGACAACTGGAGCATCAGGAAATCAAGCGCGCCCTTCCGTTCCTTGGAGAGTGGCGGCGGCTCGGCAAATTTTTCCGTTTGGCCAAGTTCCACCGTCAGCGCCTGGATGATCTCCGGTACATCAAGCTTCAATAACGTGGCGTAAGTGCGTGTAAAACCGCGGATATAAACCGGCGCGACGAACACGTCGAAATTTCCCTCTTCGAGGGCGCGAATGTGATCGGAGCGGATCTTGGTGATCTCCGCGACCTCGGTAACCGAGAGTTTGCGGGCTTCGCGCGCCGTGCGGAGTTGTTCTGCAACCGTTGGCATATCCGCCATGTTTAACCGGAATTTGGGGTCATTGGCAATGCCGGAAAGCCGAAATGCGCGGGCGGACAAAAACCAAAGGGTTTCTGCGAATACGTTTGCGAGTCACGCAGATCTAATTTTGCGGCTTGGCGTTGAAAGTCTTGGCAGCGGTTCGGCTAAAGCGCGGGCACTAAAGTTCTCGCTCCAAAAACCTCATCATGTTGTCGCCATGCTTCATGACTTTGGCCTCGTTCCACCAAATCGGAATTTCCAACGTGTCCCGGCGGGCATGGCCGAGGACTACACGTCCGCCGGGCGCGAGCAGCTTGGGCAGACTCGGATCGTCAATGAGCTGTTGCGCGAGCGAAGTCGAGCGGCGGCCCACGTTTTTATCGCCGTAGGGCGGATCGGCCAGGATCAGGTCAAAGTTGCGTCCGCTCGCGATGAGTTGTGGCAAAGCAGCAAAGACATCCTGCGCGCGGACTTCGAACGCGTGAGGCGGGAATTCCGGCAACGCGGCGTTGCGCCGGATGAACTCCGCGTGTTTGGGGGACAATTCCACACAAAGGGCCGAGGCGGCACCGCGGCTCAGACATTCGAGACTTAATGCGCCACTACCCGCAAACAGTTCCAACACGCTCGCCCCAACGACCCGGGCGCCCAGCGAGTTGAACACGGCCTGTTTGACGAGGTCGGGCGTGGGCCGCACCGCCAGCCCTTTCGGCACTTTCAAAATCCGCCCGCCCGCCTGACCGCCGGTTATGCGCATGAAAATATTGATTGGACGCCCGCCCTCATCCCGGCTCTCTCCCCCAGAGAAAGAGAATTGTTCGCTGGCTCCACGCGTGAGGAGAGTTCCGTGCATTGCTCCTGGCTTATCCTGCGAATCGTATGTGGACGGAGATCGGTGAGTTGACGTCCGAGAATTCTGGAGCTTCCCACTGCTGTCCCCTCTCCTCGGTGGAGCGGGTCAGGGTCAGGGCGGATGTTGCTCGCTGTCAATTCCTGCCGTTTCACTTAAAAATCTCCCCAAAGAACTGTTTCATCTCCGCCCACGAGCGTTTGTCGGCCTGCTCATTGTATTGTGCGCCTTTCATGCTGCCGTCGGCGTTCCAATCCGTGAAGCTATGCACCGCACCCCCGTATTGGACGAGTTGCCAGTCCGCGCCGCCGTCACGCATCTCGCTCTCGAACGCCGCCAGATCCTTCGCTGGCACAAATGGATCGTCCGCGCCATGACACGCGAGCACTTTGCACTTGATGTTCTTGCCGTCCGCCGGCGTGGGCGAATCGAGTCCGCCGTGGAAGCTGACCACGCCCGCGATGTCCGCCCCGCTGCGCGCGAGTTCAATGACCGTCGTGCCCCCGAAACAGTAGCCGATGGCCGCAATCCGGCTGGCATCCACGAATTCATTTTTCCGAAGCACGGCGAGACCCGCATTGACGCGGGCGCGGAGCAGGGCGCGATCGGACTTGTATTTCCCGGCTTGCGCGCCGGCTTCCGCCGGTGCCTGCGGGCGGATGCCTTTGCCGTAGATGTCGGCGCAGAAGGCCACGTAACCCAGTTCGGCGAGCATCGTGGCGCGTTTCAGTTCGTAAGCCGAAACGCCCTTCCACTGATGAACAATCAGGATGCCGGGCCGTTTGGTTTTGATCGCGTCATCATAGACGAGCACGCCTTCGAGCGTGGCCTCGCCCTGTTGGTATTCGATGGTCTGGGTCTGGATCGTGGCGCGGGCGGCCCAGGCAAGCGTGAGCACGAGCAAAGTCAAAATAGTCTTTTTCATAACGCCCCATTGATAGACTGCCCTTGGGCCAAAAGACAAAACAATTTCCGTGTGGAATTGAACCCGGCACATGAAGGGGCGGTGGACCTAGAATCCACCGTGCCAAAAACTGAACAGTATCTGCTTGGACTCCAGGGCATGACCATACTGTGACCAGGCCCGCGATACGGCCCGCCGGCCAACACCGGATAGGTCAACGCGGTGAAATTATCACGTGTAACGGGAAGATTTGGCGGGAGGAACCGGCCTTTTTCGCGAACTGCCTCCGCCGGTCGTGCTGCTAAAAATATACCCATCGCTCACGAGCGGAAAGTGCCAGCACGAATTCGTTGGTGAGTTCCTCGTTGCCGAGGAGGTAGATCAGGTCCCCGATTGCCGCCGCTTGCTTCAATCTCAAAACCGTGTTTAATCCCGTTGTCATGCCCGCGCACATCACCCCGAGCCAGAGCGCCGAGGATTATCTCGAACGCATTCACGAATTGATTGAAGCCAAGGGTTACGCCCGGGTGGTGGACATCGCGTCATCGCTGAAAGTCCGGCAGGCGTCCGTCACCAGCATGGTGCAAAAGCTCGACCGCGCCGGGTTCGTAAAATACGAAAAATACCGCGGCCTTTTATTGACGGACCAAGGCCGCGCCGTCGCCCGCAACATTCAGGACCGCCACGCCACGCTCTCGCGCTTCTTTTCCCTCTTCGGCCTCGACGCCGAAACGCAACGGGCCGATATCGAAGGGATTGAACATCACCTCAGCCCAGCCACCCTCGAGATGCTGGCCGACCTCGCCGGTTTTTTTGAACAGGACCCCGTGGCACTGCGAGCGTTCAAGCAGTCTCGCAAACGCGGAAAAAGATTGTGAACTTTCCCGCCGAGCGCTGTCAAAGCCCAGGACGCGCATGAAACCCATTATCCGCTTCTTCGCCGTGCTGCTGGCGGTGGCCGGATTCGGCGCGGGCATTCTTGTCGGCCGGCACGGGGTCAAACCCAACTCGGCGTCCCCGGATTCCGCTGCCACCTCCGAAACCGCTCCGGATGC
>JANYBF010000050.1 GCA_025360895.1 Verrucomicrobiota bacterium | reverse complement strand
CTTGGCCGACCTCATCACGGCGACGACTTTCCATGTGGGTGAAATAAAACGAAACCCCTATCACCTCCTGCTGCCGGCATGGCTGATGGATAATGTGCGCCGCGGAGCCGAACTCGTCGGCGGCCAAGGCGGGGCGGCCCCGGACTTCACGTTTGCCGCGCTCTACCGCCTGCGCAAGTGGTCGCAACAACGGGTACAAAAGGTTTTGACGGGCGGAAAGTTTTTGTCGCAGACGGAAAACCCGGCGCAACTTTTCCCATGAACCCCAAGTTCATGCGCGCCGCCATCCGCATCTCGCTCGCGAAGATGCGCGGTAATCACGGCGGGCCGTTTGGTGCCATCGTAGTGCGCCGGGGGAACATCGTCGGGCGCGGCTGGAATCAAGTCACCTCCACGAACGATCCCACGGCCCATGCGGAAGTCTCGGCCATCCGCGACGCGTGCCGACGGCTGAAAACCTTTCAGCTCGACGACTGTGAGCTTTACACGAGCTGCGAGCCGTGCCCGATGTGTCTCGCAGCAATTTACTGGGCGCGCTGCCGGCGCGTCTATTACGCGAACACACGGCAGGATGCCACGCAGATTGGCTTTGACGACGATTTCATTTACCACGAACTCAGCCGCCCCGTTACTCGTCGAAAAATTCCGATGAAACAACTCCTTCGAACCGAAGCTCTGATTGCATTCGCCGAGTGGAAGGACAAGTCCGACAAGATCCGCTATTGATCAGCCTGGCTTGCGGGAAGCCACTCTGTTGCTGCTGCCGGTCTTTAAGTTCTGCGATTTACAGGTGAAATCATTGGGAAACTTCAAAGGACATTTATTTGCACCATGTCCCCCGTAATGGTGACTGGTTGGGGAATCCAACTGCTGTAAGCTGACATTGTTGTTGGACGCAAAAGTGCAGGTTACCGTGTGTGAAGTAAGGCGTAAAACTGCGGCGCCGCTGAAGGCAACCTTGATTAAGTGATTTGAAATTGTTGTGAGTTGTTCTCAGGCAAAGGGTCGAACGAAAGTTCGGCCCTTTTGCTTTTCCAAGATCGTTTCACCACTGTCCGCACCCGGCCGAAGGTTCAAGTGCGCTTACACGCGGTGAAAAATTTCTCGGCATATTTGCCCAGCAGATCCGCTTCCAGATTTACCGCATCCCCAACTTTTCGATCGCGCAGCGCGGTGATCTCGTAAGTGTGGGGGATGATCCAAATGTGGAAGCTGGTTTTCTTTACCGCCGCGACCGTCAGGCTGATGCCATCCACCGTGACCGAACCTTTGTGGATCAGGTAACGCATGACCTCCGGCGGCGCAGTGATATCGAGCAGGTGATCCCGGCCCACGCGTTCCCATTTCATAATCTTGCCCAAGCCATCTATATGACCGGTGACGAAATGGCCCCCAAGTTCGCCGTCCGCGCGCAACGGACGCTCGAGGTTCACCAAGGAGCCGACCTTGACGAACTGCAGGTTGGTCAACCGCCAGGACTCTTGAAGCAGGTCAAACTGGATGAGCCGGCACTTGCCGCTCGAAGCGAGTTTTACGACCGTAAGGCAACAGCCATTCACCGCCACACTCGCGCCCAGCTTCAACCCACGCCCGATGGCATAAGCCCGAATGGTAAGTTGAATAGCCTTCTTGGTCGGCCGGATGGCTTCCACCGTTCCCGTTTCTTCGACAATGCCTGTGAACATAAAACGTAGGTTACAAGTTGCCAGTTGCCGGTTGCAAGTGACCGTTCAACGGTGAAAACTTGCCACTCGGAACTTTCAACTTACAACCACCTTTGCCGTCAGCAACAAATCCGGCCCGAGCTTGCGCCACTCGATATTACTTAACTGGATGACTTCACTCAGTTTCTTCACGCCATCGCCCGCCACCCCTTTGCGAGAATCTCGCCCACCGAGAATTTTCGGCGCGTAGAAAAACGCAACCCGTTGCGCAAAACCGCCGAGCAAAAACGACGCGTTCACTTCGCCGCCGCCTTCCACCAGCAGGTTGGTGACATTCTCCGCGCCCAGCTTGCGCAACAGCCAGGAGAGATTGAGGGCGGAGGGCGGAGAGCGGAGGGCAGAATTAGTCCGGGGCGCAACCAGCACATTCACGTATCGAGCCAAGGCGGCTACACGTTTTCGGGGCGCACGCTTGCCCACTACAATGGTCGTCAACGCCGGATGGCCATCGCTCACAACTTTTGCGGTCAACGGGGTGCGCGCCATCGAATCCAAAACGATTCGACGGACTGGTTTTGCGACCTGCCACTTTCCATTACCCATCTTCGCCCGCACCGTGAGAGTTGGATCGTCATGGAGAAGCGTATTGATTCCGACGAGAATCGCATCGCTGCCCTGCCGGAGCTTCATCCCATAGGCCCGCGCCGGCTTGCCCGTAATCCATTTCGACT
>JANYBF010000048.1 GCA_025360895.1 Verrucomicrobiota bacterium | reverse complement strand
CGCGAAGGCGCGACCATTCGTCGTCGCCGTGAGTGTACCGCGTGCGAGCATCGTTTCACCACGTACGAAGAAGTCGAGCGCCCAGGAATGATGATCGTCAAGCGGGACGGACGGCGCGAAGAATTTTCGAAGGAGAAGCTGCTCTCCGGCGTCAAGAAGGCATGTCAGAAGCGCCCCATCAGCCCGAAGATCATTGAGGACCTGGTGGAACGAATTGTGGAAACCGTGAACAACAAATTTGAAGACGAGGTGCCGGCGGAATTCATCGGCAAGCAAGTTATGGACGGCTTACGCGGGATCGACGAAGTCGCCTACGTGCGCTTTGCCAGCGTGTATCGCCGTTTTCAGGAAGCCACCGACTTCGTCTCGGAAGTAAAAAAACTGGAGAGCAAGGCATGATTTTATTGGCCCGCGATTGCCTCTTGTTCGAACTGCCCTCCGGCGAATCCGTTCCCTTCTCGGCGGAAAAGATCTCCGTCGAATTGGGCGATGGTGCCGCAGCCTTGTTCGAGCAGGACTTCGTCGAACACGCTGCCGCGTCGGTCTTTCATTACTTCAAACAACATCTCGGCCGTCAAACCGTCTCGGTGGCGGAGTTTGCGGCCGCGTTTGAACGCGTGCTGCACGGGCTGGGGCTGACCATGGACGCGGGTCGCTTGGCCGTCCGGAGCGAGGACCCCGCCCCGAAAGATCTGCGACTCCTCGCGCAGGAAGCCGGAGCCGGTGGGGAATTGGTATTTTTCCCCCGCCTCCGCGCCGCGGTTCGCGCCCAAGCCCATACCTCGCCGCAATTAATCCGCTTTCACGGCCTGCGCGGCTGCGTGAAACGCTTGCTGGGCGCGCAACGCTGGAGCCCGCGCTGCGAACAATTCCGCGACCAGATCATTGCCTTCCTTCAGCGCAGCGTGAGCGTTGAAGCCGCGGAGGATCCACGCGCGCTCATGGTCGATTGAGGGCGCGCCGGGCATGGTTCGGCCTGCCGTAGGATGGCCCAGCCGAGCCGAGCGATGCCCGGCGCTCCCTGCTTTCGCAAACTTTGCCGCTGCCGGTGTGGTGACGGGCGGCGCGCAAAACAAGATTATGAGCCAAACGCTGTTTGAGAAAATCATCGCTCGTGAAATCCCGGCCCGCATTGTGTATGAGGACGACACCGTCATCGCCTTCCACGACATCGCCCCTCAAGCGCCGACCCATGTCCTCTTGATCCCGAAGAAACCCATCCCGCGCGTCGCCGAAGCGGGGGCGGAAGACCAAGCCCTGCTCGGTCATCTGTTGTTGAAAGCCGGTGAGGTCGCCGGGAAACTGGGCCTGACGCAAAATGGTTTTCGTCTCGTATTCAATAACGGCCCCGACGGTGGTGAAGCCGTGCCGCACCTGCACTGTCACATTCTCGGCGGACGAAAGATGAACTGGCCGCCCGGCTGATTCGCCGTCGCGTCGGCGTGATCAACCGCATCCGTTCACGCCAGAAGTTTTTGCACGACTTCACCCGACACATCCGTCAGGCGGAAATCGCGGCCTTGGAAACGATAGGTGAGCTTCGTGTGATCGAAGCCAAGCAAGTGCATGATCGTCGCGTGGAGGTCGTGGACGTGGACCTTGTCCCTGGTGGCATTGAAGCCGAATTCGTCCGACTCGCCGATCGTGATGCCGCGCTTCACCCCGCCGCCGGCCAGCCACATGGTAAAGCAATTCGGGTGATGATCCCGCCCGTCGTCACCGCCTTGCACCATGGGGGTGCGCCCGAACTCACCGCCCCACACCACGAGCGTGTCGTCGAGCATCCCGCGTTGCTTGAGGTCCTTGATCAACGCGGCAGAGGCTTGGTCGGTCTTGAGACAGTTCTTTTTGAGATCCGCCACGAGACTGCCGTGCTGGTCCCACGACTCGTGAAAAATCTCCACAAAGCGAACGCCCTTTTCCACCAGCCGGCGGGCCAGCAGGCACGAGTTCGCGAAGGAACCTTTGCCGGGCTCTGCACCATACATTTCGAGCGTTTCTTTCGACTCCTTGGAGATATCCATCACCTCCGGCGCGGCGAGTTGCATCCGGTGCGCTAGTTCAAACGCATTGATGCGCGTGGCGATTTCCGGGTCACCGACCACGGCGAGATGTTTTTGATTCAATCGTTTGATGGCATCGAGCGAGTCGCGTTGAATCGGTTCGTCCACGCCTTTCGGGTTCGAGAGATAAAGCACCGGGTCACCCACACTGCGGAACATCACGCCTTGATGCTCCGACGGCAAAAACCCTGGCCCCCAGTTTGACGCGCCGCCGCTCGGACCTTTGTTGCCCGTGCTGAAAACCACGAACGACGGCAAGTCCTGCGTTTCGCAGCCGAGGCCATAAGTCGTCCACGCGCCAATGCTTGGCCGGCCGAACTGTTGTGAGCCGGTGCTCATCAAAATCTGCGCGGGCGCGTGATTGAACGCGTCGGTGTGCATGGACTTCACGATGGCAATGTCATCGGCGACGCCGGCCAGATGGGGTAAAAGTTCAGAAAGCTCCGCGCCGCTCTGGCCGTGGCGGGCAAACTTGAACTTCGGGCCGAGGAGGGCGGCATTCGGGTTGATGAACGCGGCGCGATAATCCTTGATGAGGTCGGCCGGCGGCGGCTGGCCATTCCATTTGGTCAGCGCGGGTTTGTTGTCGAACAATTCCAGATGACTCGGTGCGCCCGCCATAAACAGAAAAATGACGCGCTTGGCCTTGCCCGTAAAATGCGGCTGTTTGGCCGCGAGCGGATTGGCGAGGGCGGCGGGCGCGGCCCAGCCATTTTGACGAAACAATGAACCGAGCGCGATGGCGCCGAGGCCCACGCCGCATTGCTCGAAAAACCAGCGGCGCGTGATGAGTTTTGGATCGTGGCCGCGATAGAGATGGGATTGGCAGTTCATGATATTTCTTCGGTTAGTTCCATGTCAGCTTCATGGAAAGCGTCTCCTGTCCGTCGGTCGTGGTGATTCTACCGAGAACTGATGCCTGCTGTTTTTCAAAAACCATTTGCATACTTCCCGTCTGTAACTCTGTCGGCATTATCGACATCCCGGAGGCAATCCTAATTCGGCTGGATGCAACAAACGGATGGAACTCCGCGTGTAGCTTCAACGCAACAGTATTGCCGTCACTGACAAATTCAGCGGAGACATCAGTTGCGGTGGCCATGATGCGAATTTCATCAGCCTTGTCTCGCAGAGCCGGCAAGATCGTGCGAAAGAACGGTTGAATCACAGGTCCCGAGAAGTTCTGCCCGCAGTTGGTAATAATGTAGATCGAAGGGTTCTGCATGGCACTCATTCCTTCGTGATCGTCTCGTCGAGATTTAACAGCACGCGCGACACGACGGTGTAAGCCGCCAACTGCGTCGGCGTCGTGCCGGCAGGAAGTTTGGTGGGCAACGCGTTCTTACCAGTGGCGAGTTCATACGAATTGACCCAGCCAGCGCCGATGCGGGTCGTTTCTTTGTCCAGCAGCGAAAGCAATTCCTGTTTCTCGTCTGTTGTCGGCGGGCGGGAGAGGGTCCGCCGAAAGGCATAAGCGATACGGTCGGCGTCGGTCTTGCCGCCTTCGGCCAGGGTCTGTCGGGCTAGCGCTTGCGCGCATTCGACGAATACGGGTTCGTTGAGCGACACCAGCGCCTGCAACGGGGTGTTCGAGCGCAGGCGGCGCACGCAGGAGAAATCGCCGTTCGGCGCATCAAAGGTTTGCAGCATCGGAAACGGCGACGAGCGAAACTTGAAAACATAGAGGCTGCGACGATACCGCTCCGGGCCGGTCTCCTCCTTCCAGGTCTTGGGGCCGTAGCTGGCCGGTGGCTGAAACAGGAAGTCAGGCGCAGGTGGGTAAATGCTGCGACCGCCCATGGCTGGATTGAGCAGGCCACTGGCGGCGAGCGCTATGTCACGGACGATTTCGCCCTCGACACGGAAACGGGAGCCGCGGGCGAGCAAATGGTTGTACGGGTCTTTCGCGTAAAGCTCCGGCGTTACACGGGAGGCCTGGCGATAAGTCGCCGAGGTCACGATCAATCGCTGAAGATGCTTGATGCTCCAACCGGAATCCATGAACTCGCACGCCAGCCAATCAAGCAGTTCCGGGTGCGAGGGCAATTCACAGCGCACACCGAAATCCTCGGGAGTGGTCACCAACCCGTCGCCGAAGTAATTCTGCCAGACGCGATTTACGAAAGCGCGCGCGGTCGTCGGCGATTTCCGATCCACCAGCCAGCGGGCGAGCGTCAGCCGTGAAGGATCCGCGTCCGCCGGCAGCGGGTGTAAAAAGGCGGGTGTGCCGGAAGTGACATCGCTTCCGGGCTTGAGCCAGTCACCCCGTTTCAAAAGTTGAGTGGTGCGCTTTTCGTCACCAGCGCTTTGTCCTTTGCGAGCCACCAACGCGAGCGTCGGCGTGCCTTCCGACCATTGTTGCCAAAGCGCCTCAATTTTTTCATTGGTGGCCTGGAACTCCGGCACAACCGTGCGCCAGTAACTGAACACCGTCGCGATCTGGGCCGGGCTGCGTTGTTCGCGTGGCGTTTTGAAAATCTCGCGGACGCCAGCCGGCAGCGGGTCGGCAACCACGTTCGTCGCGCCCGTCACGCTGAGCCGGAAGCGGCCAAGGTTGTGCGTTTGATTGTCGTCGGAGTTCCAGCCGCCGTGCTTTTGATCCAGACTAAAGTTCAGTTCGACACCATTGGTAAACGTGAGCGGCGTCTCGGGCAGGAATACAGCTTTGCGTGACTGATTGCGCCGGCCCGGCCCGGCATCCATGCCCCAGGCTGTGTCGCTCTTGCCATCAATGGCGAATTCGACCGGGCCATAAATGCGTTTCTTGTCCGAGCGGTTGTCAAATTCCGGTTCCAGCTCCTTTTCCGCATTGCTAAAATCCGCCGTGGCTTTTACGAATTTTACCGGCACCTTGTTTGTCCGGTTCGCCAGGTCTATCGCCTCCACTCTGAACTCTGTCAAAGCGGCCATGCCTTTGAGCGAGCGACCTGGTCCGTCGCACGGCAGGTTCGGATCGGTGAGCTGTTCCAGTTGGAACGCACCAATGACCGGCAAATTGTTCGTGCCCCGGAAATGCGCCGTCCAGGTGGTCGGCGCGTAGCTGGCGGCGCGAATCGAGCCGTCATCGTAATAATAAAAGCGTTCGCCGTTATCACCGGCATTGACGCAGCGAACCGCCGACCATTCCGGCTGATTATTTTTCACGGCGTCTTCCCACTGGTTCATGCGCTCCTGCCAGTCGGGCAAGGTGTGGCGTAGGCCGGCTTCAAGATCGCGCATCTGCCGGGAAACATTGGCCACGAGCATTTGCTGTTCACTGGTGTAGGCGATCGTCGTCGCTTCGTGATCGTTGTTCAGGAACGCAAACAAGTTGTAATATTCCTGCTGGCTGAGGGGATCAAACTTGTGGTTATGACATTGCGCGCATTGGATCGTGAGGCCGAGCACGCTTTTGCCAATGCAGTCCATCCGATCGAACATCGTCTCCATGCGGAACTGTTCCGGGTCAACGCCCCCTTCCTCGTTGAGCATCGAATTGCGGAGAAAACCAGTGGCTACGATTTGCGCCGCCGTGGCGTTCGGTAGAAGATCGCCGGCGATTTGCTCAATGATGAACTGGTCGTACGGCATGTCCTGGTTGAACGCGGCGACGACCCAATCCCGATAGGCCCAAATGAAGCGGGGTTTGTCTTTTTCAAATCCATCCGAATCCGCGTACCGCGCCGCATCAAGCCAGTGCCGCGCCCAACGCTCGCCGTAGTGTGGCGACGCCAGCAGACGTTCGATTTGTTTTTGGTAAGCGTCCGAAGACTTGTCCGCGAGAAACGCATCCACTTCCGCCGACGTGGGAGGAAGGCCGATGAGGTCGAGGTTCAGGCGCCGGAGCAACGTGGTCTTGTCGGCTTCGGGCACGGGTTTGAGTTTTTCAGCTATGAGCTTGGCGAGAATGAAATTATCAATCGGCGTGCGCGACCATTTCTGGTTGGCCGGCTTTGGCACGGCTGGCCGCACGGGAACTTGAAACGCCCAATGATTTGCCGCCGGGTTTGATTTGGCGGCACTCGCTTCCGCCCATGCCGCGCCTTGATCAATCCACGCGCGCACCAACCCGATCTGTTCGGCGCTGAGTTTCTCCTTCTTCTTCGGCATCCGCGCCAGGTCGGGATGCGTGCCGGCCAGGACCTGAACCAAAATGCTCTCCCCACTCTTCCCCTTCACGAGGGATGCCCCATTCTCACCGCCCTTGAGCAAATCCGCGCGGTTATCCAACCGCAGACCCGACTCTTGTTTCTTTGCGCCATGGCAATCGTAGCAACGCTCGGCGAAAAGCGGTTGCAACTCCGTCGCAAAATCAACCGGGCGGGTGGCAGGTGCGGGGAGATCGCTGGTGGCCGCCGAAGCACTCAAACCGCTCGTCAAGATGGCGGCGATCACCGTGATTCGTAAGCAATGTCGGTCCCGCATGTTCGTGCAAAGGTTAGCGGTATCTTACCTAAAACCGCCGAGATGTCCACGGTGATTCTCCTTGGAGGATCAAAGCCGGCCACCCTTGAGAACGGAGGATCGGAATCTCCACACCACGAGGCAAGAAATCACGCGCGGCGAAGATTTGAAGCCGAATGACTAAATCGAGGATGAGGAAAACGGTTCATCGTTACTGGCGTTTTGATGACCGGAGGTTGCCCCGCCATGCTCCCGCAAATACTTCAACGCCACGCGCAAATCTTTTGGCAACGGCGCAGTGAAAGTAACGGTTACACCCGTGATGGGGTGGACAAGAGTAAGTTCCTCGGCATGTAGCGCGACGCGCGCCAACAACGGGCGCTCTGTGCGGCCCGGCTTCAACCGGTAATCCCGTTTAAGCCTTGAGAGCAGAAGCGGCTTTCCGCCATAGAGCGCATCACCCACGATCGGCAGACCGGTGTGCCGCAGATGGACCCGGATCTGATGCGTCCGGTTGGTAACGGGGCGGCAGGCGAGCCAGACATAGTCACGAAAGGTTTCGACGACTCTGACCAGGGTCTTCGATTGCTTGCCCTGGCGCGAATCCACGCGCATCAGCCAGGGTGTGAGTGGATGAGGCGCGATTTTGGCGTCCACTTCAAATTGTTCCGCGCGCGGCACCCCGCGGGCCAAGGCGACATATTTCGCCTGGGGCAGATCGGTGCCAAATTGATTCGCCAGCATCACCAGTACGGGTTTGGATTTGGCGATTAGGATGACGCCGCTGGTTTCGGCATCGAGCCGGTGAGCGTGGTTGAGATACGTCAGACCCCGCTCCGCGGCCCAAGCTTTGCCGGCGGCGATGGCGTCGTGCAACAGGCGCATTAAATTAGGCCGTGCGGGGTCGTTGCGATCCGGTGACGTGAGCAAGCCAGCAGGCTTGTCGAGCGCGAAGAGGTGCGCGTCTTCAAAGACGACGGGGATTTCCCAGAACTCGCGGGTGGCCGGCGAGGAAAGTTTAATGGTGGCGCTCACGGGGCGAGTTGCAGGTTGAAGGTTACAATTTACGATCGCCACACAAACGCGCTAACCCATGAGTTGCCCAGCCGCCCTTGCGACCAGCTACTTCTTCGACACGCCGTTCAATTGCGATTGTTGTTGGTGAAAATAAGGCACGTCCTTGAAACCTTTCTCGGCCTCATGGCGAAACCATTCATTGAACGCTTCGCCTTTGCGGGTCTGCCGTACGGCGAGGGTAAACTCGGGCAGGTCGGCTTTCATCCGCACTTCGTCCAGCGGCAGTTTTGCCTGGACGAACACGAGAAAACCACCGTCGCGGGTCGGCGAAAAGTTGCTGACCTGACCGGGCGGGGTGCTGAACGCCGCCTGCTTGAACTGGGGCAGGTTCACGCGCCCATCAATCCCGCTGATGGCACGGCTGCTGATGGAAAATGGCGGCAGCAGCGTGGGCCGGACGTTGGCTTCCCCACACACGGAAGCGAAAGTTTTGCCGGCAGCGAGAGCGTTGGTGGCCGCGGTGTATAAGTTCAGACCCGCCTGGTGCGCTTTCATGATCGCCTCGCGAAAACGGTAATCTTGAGTGACCCGGTCCCGGATGCTTTCCAATGTGGGAATCTCGCTCGGCAACTTCTTGTTCAACGAGATCACATAGGCCCCGTCGCTGCCCACCAGCGGCTGGCTGTAGGGTTCGTCCGCCGAAAGGGCGAAGGCGGCCCGCAAAAAGTCGGCGCGCACCTCAAGCCCTGCCGGTGGCTGCTCCCGGTCAAATGGCGGGCTGACCAGTGCGGTCAAACCTTTCGCCTTGGCAAAGGTGACCAGCGTGTCCGGCGCGTCCGGCGCGACGGGCTTCTGATCGAACAATTCAGCGTCAAACGCGAGCGCCTGCTTGCGGGCCGCCGTGAGCGCGGCCTCGTTCAGTGCCAGCGCCCGGATTTTTTCCTTCGCCTCGGCGGGCGATTTGGCATCCGCAAAATAATTACTGCCGCGCGCCTGATACTCGGCTTCAATCATGGCTTCCAGGTTGGTGACTTGCGCCAGTTGCGCCCGCGCCTCGGTCAGGAAGTTGGTTGCGAAGAACTTGACGTAGTTGACTTGCACGCGTTCCGGCAAGCGATACGAGGCCGATTGTAACTCGAAGAAATTCGAGAGCGCCGCCGGCGGGGCCGAAATGCCGGCGAGATAATTGGTGGCTGGGAAAAATACGATCTGCGCGGAAAGCTCCTGATGTTCGCGCTCGTAGAACGACCGCACTTCCTGCGGCGTCACCAGATTACCGCCCACGCTCGTGACCGCAATCAACTGTTGGACACCGACATCATGACGGATGAACCGTTGAAAATCTTCCAGCGTGAGATTTTTCGGGGCGAGAATATTTTTCACCAAGGCATCCAGCGGAATCGGGTTGCCCCGGTTCAGCGCGCGCATCCGTTCGGTGGCGGTCTTGGCCACCGCCTCGTCGCTGACCACAATGCCCAGTTCATTTTGCTTCTGAACCAGAAGCAGGCGAAAATAAGTCTCCCGTTCCAAGTCAAAGTTTGGATTTTTGCGGCCGCCGTCCGGCCATTCGCCGGTGGAAAAGAAATGCGACAGGATCACCTCGCGCTGGGCATCCAGAAAACTGCCCTGACCGATGGTCTCGCCGTTGATCACCCCGAAGCTGCCCCGCCCGCCCGCCCCGCCGCGCGGTCCGTTGATGGCCGAACCCCAGTACACGAACGTGATAATGATCGCCACGATGATGACCCACCACATCCACTTTGAGTGCTTACGAATCGTCCCAATCATATTCTTTTTGGCTAAAATTTTGGCTAAAACAAGGGGCGCACCGTAACCGGCTTCGCCCTGCCCGGTCAATGTAAAAAGCGGTTGTGTCCCGACTCTTTGAGAATGTCCTTTCATGGCCGCGATGAAAATGTCCCCCTGCGGCGGCAGTTGCGGTAGCAACTCTCGCCCAGAGGGGAACATTAACGATGAGTGGGAAGGAACGGCAACGGGTTGGCATCAGGGCCAGCGTGACAACAAAAGAGTTGAGTTTGGTGGAAGCCAGCGAGGGGTTGGGGCTTTGCTCTCGCCAGACCCGACGTGTCTGGAAGCGGTATGACACCCGTGGTGACGGCGGTTTGGTTCACCGCTTGCGCGGCAAACCTAGCCAACGCCGCACAGCTCCGGAACTGCGCGCGAAGATATTGGCGCGGTATGCAGAACGGTATTCGGACTGTGGGCCGACGTTGGCGGCGGAGTATCTGGGGAAGGAAAAGCTCGTGGTGAAGCACGAGCCGCTCCGCCGTTGGCTCTTGGCGGAGAACAAACGCACCGTGCGCCGCCGCCGGCAACGCCACCGGCCACGTCAGGAAAACCAACCGGCGGCGACGCACCCGTGGCGGAAGCAGATGATTGGGAGTGGGCGCGGGGCACTGGCCCGCCGGCGCGCGGAGCGTCTGGGGGGTGGGGAAAACAACAAGCAACCAAGGGGACATTTTCTCCTGAGTTCTTAAGGGGACATTTCTAAAGAGTTTTGACACCCGAAGCGACCGACACCCGAAGCCGCCTCTTACCGCCTCGCGGGTTCTGGCTGCCTGGCGAGTCCAATTTCAAATTTATTGCGGATGCATTTATCTGCCATAGCAATGGGCCGGTCGTTTCCCAGAGTTGAGAGACCAAGGAACATCAAGAATGAATCAGACGGAAAATCCTAAACTGTCGCGATCAACAGTCGGTGGTTTTGTTTGCTGAATGGATTGCCATCACCGGGCCGCGAGCGAGCGTTATGTCACGCTACGAATTACACCATGGCCAGCTTGGGGCGTTGCCGCAGCTTGTGGAGTTATCCAACGATGTCATTATCCGCGAGGTTTCAGGCGACTTCGTCGAATGTGGCGTTTGGCGAGGCGGGTCAGCGCTGATCATGGGGTCGGTGCTCAAAGAATGGCGGCAAAGGCGCAGTTGCATCTGTTTGATTCCTTTCAAGGACTGCCGTAACCTGGGGTGGAAGACGGGGCAAAAGCGGCTGACTACAGTGATGGCCACAAAGATGGCAAGTTGTCCCCGTGGCCAAGTGCGAAGCCGGCTTGGATGAAGTCAAGGCCACCCTTCTCGATAAAGCGGGACTGAATTCTTCAGGTGTGGAGTTTCATGTGGGCTGGTTTCAAGACACCGTTCCAATCTCTACCACCAAGCTGAAATCCATTGCCCTGTTGCGTTTGGCTGGCGATTGGTATGCCTCAACCCAAGTCTGCCTGGAACACCTGTATCCGCGTTTGAGCCCCGGTGGAGTCCTGGTTTTGGACGACTATTTCCGTTGGGAAGGCTGCCGGAAGGCGACCGACGAATATCGAACGCACCACAAGATAACCACTCCCAGCACCCGCATTGATGCTGATCGCGGTTATTGGATCAAACCATAAAACTTTTTCCCGCAGGCAAAAGCAGTCTCGGCTCAAACGCTTCCCGCAACTAGGTGCTTCAAAATAATACGGAGCGAAGCCGGAACCCGCGCCACGATTTCTTTCTGAAAACTTAGCGACAGACCGCAGCGGATAAAAATGCCAGCAGCCGCGAAAAAATACAATCCACTACAGAGCAGCAATCGCCCCAAAGGTTGATCAATCGTGAGCGTCAACCACCAGACCGCCAGTGCGACCGGCGAACACCACAAGATTGTTCGCCCCATGGGCGACATCCAGCGCAAGCCGACTTCTTTGAGAGGGATCTGAAAATATTGATGAGTCCGCCACACGCCATAGGTCAGACCGAAGAATGTGCTGCAGCAAATGGAACACAGAATCACCGCGAGAATGCCCCCGTGGTTGATAACGAAGAGGGACAAAATTACAAATACGGCCCCCTCGGCAAAGAACAGGAAACGTTGAAATTCAATTTTTTTGGTCAGCAGCACAAAGCCGTTGTGACAACGCTGGACGGCCGAAATCACCATCCACACGCCCAACGCCACATCGTTTATGGCTGGCCACGTCACTTTTCCGCGGGTCCACACGGTTACGAACAAGCTGTTGCACAGGGCAAATCCAACCGCAAAAACACCGGCCAAGGACGCGGTCAAAACCACCATCTCCCGGTAGCGCGCCGGCAATTTCTCTCGTTCGCCGCGCACAATCATTTCCGAGAATGTCGGCCCGGCAGTATCCGAAATCCGCCAGATGACTTGCGACACCAAGAAAAACATGCGCGTTCCCAGTCCCCACAACGTAGCCGCCGCCGAGCCAAGCGAGCGTTGGATGATTAAAATCTGGCTGGCCATGATGAGTTGTGTTCCCAACGCCACCAGAAACATGTCCTGACCAAAGCGAAAGAGTTCGCGAAATCGTTCCCAGGAAATCCGCCCCCACGTTCCTGGCGGCGGGAATAATCTGAGTCGCTGACACGCCCCGAGACAAACGAGTCCACCGAAAAGAGTCGTCAGCAACGTGGCCCATGCCAGACTGAAGACCCCGTAGCCCGCCCGGAAGAAGAACCACATCAGAATAAAGTTCAGGGCAAAGCCGAAGATCTGGCCGTAGTTCTGGATATCACTCCGCTGGTGCGCGTTGAGCAGATGGCTGAAGATCCGTAGCGCAAAAGCCAGCGCCAGCGACCCGCTCTGCCATCCCAGCAGGCCGATGAATTCGGATCGCAGTTCCGGCTCAATCTTCAACACCCAAGCCAGCACTGGCGCCAGGCCGGTTCCTGCCAAGAGAATAATTCCCGCCTGCGCCAGCAATACCAGCCAGCCCGTCTTGATCAAGCTGCCGTACTCGCCGCCCGCCTGCCGGTCCTTGTAATCGATCAGCAACCGCGCCACGGACCCCGACATGCCAAGATCAATCAGGCTCAGGTATCCGGTAATCGTTGACATCAGCAGCCAGAGCGTGAAGCGACCCGACTCCGCTCCAAGGTAATGCAGGGCCACCGGCACCGACACCAGACTATAAACGGAAGCGGCGATCAACGCAGCGTAACTCGACGCCATGTTGTGTGCCATACGGCGAAAGCGGGACATCGTTTACACCTTGTTGAAATAACGACTGATATTCAGTTGTTCTTCCTGAAAACACTGACTAACCGTCGGCGAACGGCAAGCTGGCTAATCCGTCCGTTGGTCAACCGGTCCGAAACCCAATTAGAACTTGTCTGCATTCAGTTATTATTGCTCACTGTTCGTATAAGATAGCGAAACAGAAATGAAGAAACTATTCAAAAAAATTTTCCGGCGGCTGGGTTACGATGTGGTCCGCTACAATTGGGAATGCGATCCTCTTTCCGATCTGTCCGAGGCGGAAAAAGCCATTATCACGGCCGCCCGCCCGTTCACCAAGACCAACGTGGAACGCATGGCCGCGTTGGTGAATGCGGTCAAATACGTCGTTCAAAATAAAGTTCCAGGTGCCATTGCCGAATGCGGGGTCTGGCGTGGTGGCAGCATGGTGGTGGTGGCGCGCACTTTATTGCTCAACGGCGATTCCAGTCGCTCTCTCTATCTTTACGATACATTTGAAGGCATGTCCGCGCCCTCGGAGCACGACAAAAGCTTTGATGGAGTGGCGGCGGACATCCAGCTGGCGCGGGACCAAGATCGAAAGAATGGGATTTGGTGCGAGGCCGGTCTTGATGACGTGCGGGTGAACATCGCCGCAACGGGCTATCCCATGGAGAAGGTTTTTTTTATCAAAGGCAAAGTTGAAGATACCATCCCTGCTTCGCTGAATATTCCGGCTTCCATCTCACTGCTGAGGTTGGATACGGACTGGTACGAATCTACTAAACACGAACTGGTTCATCTTTACCCCCGGCTCATTCGACGGGGCGTGTTGATCATTGACGATTATGGGCATTGGCAAGGAGCTCGAAAAGCCGTTGATGAGTATTTTAAGGAAACCAAACGCGACGTTTTCCTGCATCGAATTGATAGCACTGGGCGCGTTGTGGTTAAGGGGGAATGACTTGAAAAATTATCTCGCATATAACGTGTTACCGCACTTTATTTCCACCACGGCCTGCGCGTGAACTTCGCCCCAAGTCTCGGGGGTTGAACTGATAATGTGTCGTCCGCCCTCAGTCTCGTAATTTCCGCCGGGTCAGTTGGTCAGCCATCCAGGAATCTGCACCGCCACACAGCAGACAAGCTGGTTTTAAGGTCTTCCTCGTTCGGGTTATTTCAGGTCTGATCAGTAGCACGCATGTTTATATACCGAGCTTGCAGGTTGCGCCGCCGCAAAGCAACTCGAACGATGTTTGCGTTCACTTGGTTTGATTCTGGTCTCCTGTGCAGAATCTGACCAGCATGGCTTCTTATTTGCGGCGTTGAACCTAGCTCTGCTGTTATTGCTCGCGGTCGAGTTCGTTACGGCTGCACTGACCGACGGAATCGGCTTGAACATGTTGCGATCTGTCACCCTAGGGGTGAAAGGCTATTTTCAAATTGTCGCCTCCATCGCGGGTTATTTGGCAACGCTCATGCAGGCCATCCGGTCCACCCGTGCGCATCCGCTGTTCAGCGGGGCCAAGTGAAACCCGAAACGCTCGCCCAAGAGCGCGAGTATCTTTCCCGGGGTTTGATAGCGAAGAAATTTCTCACCGCGCACGAGGCCGCGCTGAGCCTTTCGAATCCCTACGGCGCAGCTTCCGGCTGCGGTGCGACGTCCAGATCAATCAAAATTTCCCGCGGTTCGGCGCCATTGCTCGGGCCGACGATGCCGCGATTCTCCAGTTCATCCATGATGCGGGCGGCGCGGCCGTAGCCGAGGCGCAAGCGCCGTTGCAGCAAGGATACACTCGCCTTCTGTTCGCTGCGGATCACTTCGATGCAATGCTGGATGATCTCCTCGTCCTCATCAATGCCGCTCTCGTCCCCATAGGTGGGTGTGGGTTTGGAAAGCTGCTGGTGAATTTCCATTTCATAACTGGGCTTCGCCTGCTTCGCGATGAAGTCCACCACACTTTGAATTTCATGGTCGGTCACGAGCGCGCCCTGAATGCGGATCAACTTCGCCGAGCCGGGCGGTAGATACAGCATGTCGCCCTTGCCCAGCAACTTGTCCGCGCCCATCGCGTCGAGAATCGTCCGCGAATCCACCTTGGCCGCGACTTGAAACGCGATGCGTGCCGGGATGTTCGCCTTGATAACGCCGGTGATGACGTCCACGGACGGACGTTGCGTTGCGACGATGCAATGAATCCCCGCCGCGCGCGCCATTTGCGTAATACGGGCGATGGCCATTTCCACGTCCGCCGGCGCGACCAGCATCAAATCCGCCAGCTCGTCAATGATGACGACGATGTAACTGAGCTTCTCGGGAATGACGATGTCCTCCTCGCGCGGCACTACAATTTCCTCGTCCACCTCCACCGCGAAACCTTCCGCGCCGGGTTCGACTTTTTCCTTCTTTGCCTTGAGCGGGAGTTCGAGTTCCTGTTGCGGCAACGGCTTGTTTTTCGGCCGCGCATTGAACGTGGCGATGTTGCGGACCCCGACGCGCGCAAAAATTTGATACCGCTTTTCCATCTCGTTCACCACCCAGCGCAGCGCGAGGATGACCTTCTTGGGATCGGTGACGACGGGCACTACGAGGTGCGGCAGGGCGTTGTATTGCTGCAACTCAACGACCTTGGGATCTATCATCACAAAGCGCAATTGATCCGGGGAGAAGCGGTACAGCAGGGACGCGATGATGGAGTTGATGCAAACTGATTTGCCGGAACCAGTGCTGCCGGCGATCAGGCAGTGCGGCATCTCGGCGAGATCGGCGATGATCGGATGCCCGTAAACATCCTTGCCGAGGGCGACGGGAATCCGCGCCTTGGTGTTGCGCCACTCATCGGACTCGAACAGGTCGCGCATGATGACCTTGGTCTTGACCGCGTTCGGCACCTCGACGCCCACGGAACTTTTGCCGGGCACGGGCGCGAGAATGTTGATGCGTTCGGCCTTGAGCGCGGCAGCGATGTTGTTGGACAGCGCGCTGATTTTTTCCAGCCTCACCCCGGGCGCGGGATGCAACTCGTAGCGGGTGATGGTCGGGCCTTTGGTGATGTCGCCCAGCTCCACCGGGATGTCGAACTGCGCCAGCGTCTGCTGCATGAGCCGCGCGTTGGCGAGCAATTCCTCCCGCGACTCCGTGGGTTTCGCCGTCATGTCGGGCAACTGGAGAAAATCGATCGAGGGCAACTGGTAATTCCCGATGATCGGCGTGGAAGCGACCGTGATGGGTTTTTTTGACTTCGCCTTGGGCCGCGTTGGCGTCAGGCCGGTAATGTTGACTTGCGCCTCAGTTGGTTTTTTTTCCGCATCCGGTGCGGACTCGTCCTTCGCGTCGTCGTCGGATTTCTTTTCTTCCGCATGGGACGCTCCACCCAGAATGTCCGCCGTCGAGGTCGCGCCGAGTTCGCGGGGCGAAATGACGATCACATCATCCGCTGGCTCGATTTCTTTTACGGTTTCAGGTGCGGGCCGTTTGCTGCTCTTCACTTTCGCTTGGGGCACGCTCAGGTCGCGCACGTTCGGCTCCGGGACCGGTTTCAAATCCTGGCCGAGGCCGGAGCGGGTGACGGCCGCAACTTCCTGTTCGAGTTCCTTTTTTTTCTTTTCCAACTCCCGCGCCTTGCGCTCCAGCGCGGCTTCTTGCGGGTCGGCCGCCGGTTTTTCCGCCGGTCCCGTTTCCTCGTCAAACCGCGCCCGCAGCCATTCGCCGAGCCGGAAATTTGTCAGGAACAAAATGCCGATCAAGCTCAGCGTCCCATAAACGATGATGGCGCCGATTTTGCCGAGCATCCAGAAGGCGTATTCATACGTCAAAAAACCCAACAACCCGCCCGCGCTATGGGCGCCGATCTGATCACGCGCTTTGCCGGTCAGGCCGGAATCCTCCATGATGTGCAACAGCCCGGTCAACGACAGCAACAACACCCCCGCCCACAGCAGACTCCACCGGGAGTGCTCGCGGAGATAGCCGAGGAAGTTGAACAGATATCCCACGCCAAACGCGGCGAACAGCACTGGCACCAGGTAGGCCGTCACGCCAAACATCAGGAAGAATCCCCAGGCAAAATATGCGCCGAGCCGGCCGATCCAGTTGTGCGGCGGTTGGTTGGCCGGATTACAAAGCGTAGGCAGGTCACAACAATCAAAAGAAAATTGCGCCACCACCAACAATAACGCCGCCGCCAGCAGCGCAATGCCAATGAAATCCGCCCAACCGTGATGTGGTTCTGATGAACCTTTCCGAGACATGCCGGCAGCGTAACAGCCCACCGCGTGAAGTTCAAAGTTGAAAAAAACGGCGGACCGAGTCCCGGCGCGGGTCAAACCCGCTTGGCGCCGGTTTGAAAGCCTTTCTTTCTGTTTCGTCGTCGTCCTCCTCGTCCTCGAAACCGGCCCAAGATCGAGAACGACGCCGAGGAGGACGTGGAGGGCGTGGAGGACTTGCCGCTGCGGCACTTTTCAAACCGACTCTTGCGTGCGGTGGCCGGCCTGCACCGCTTCCAGCACGGCTTGCACCGCCCGCTCATTGCTGATGCCATTCAGGCAGCGGAAATCAATCGGACACTCGCGCAGAAAACACGGGGAACACGGCGCGTCGGATTTCAAAAGCCGATGGCGCGAATCGCCCGGCAACCCTGGCCCGGTCAGTTCCGGCGAGGTGCTGCCAAACGGCACCACCACCGGTGTGCCGAGCGCTGCGGCGACGTGCATCGGGCCAGTGTCGTTGGTGAGCAGAACCCGACAAAGCTTCAGCAACGCCACCATTTCACGCAGGGAAGTGTGGCCGGCAAGGTTATGAAGTGCGGAGTGCGGAGTGCGGAGTGCGGAGTGTATTCCATCCGCAAGCGCGGTGTCTCTTTTACCACCGAAGATCAACCACTCACAATTGGTGCGTTCCTGAATTGCGCGGGCGGCGGCGATGAATCGTTCAGCGGGCCAGCGTTTGGCCGGGCCATATTCCGCGCCGGGGTTCAAACCGAAGAACGGGCGCGCCACCTTCAGCGATTCAAGCAGTCCGAACTTTTGTTTCGCCGCCTCCACTTCCGCCACCGTGACGACCAAGGACGGTGGCATGGGTTCATCGCTTGCGCCCAGGGCGGCAACGAGATGGAGATACTCATAAAGCTGATGGGCGGTGGTGGGCGGTTTGAACCCGCTAGTGACCATCTGCGGATCATCTATCAACCGGCGAATCTCACGAATCGTTGGCTTCCGCATTTGAACATGGCCCGGTCGCGGCGGGACGGCTCGCGTGAGAAATCCATTCCGCCACGAACGCGCGTAGCCAAGCCGCTGTGGAATTCCGGCCAGCCAAGTTTCCATCGCCGAACGCGGCGAGTTGGGCAAAACGAGCGCGAGATCAAATCTGCCGGCCCGCAGTTTTCGTCCCACGGAAAACAAGCCTTCGCCCGCCGCGAAGCTGATCACTTCGTCCACCGCTGGATGATGGCGCCACAGGTCGCGCAATTTCTCTGGTGCGAGCAGCGTGAGATGCGCCGTGCGATATTTCTCGCGTAATCGCATGAGCGCGGGCGTGGTCATCACCGCGTCGCCCAGCCAGTTCACGCCGCGCACCAGAATCCGGCGCGGGGGTGGGTGAAAGCTCATTCTAATTAAAAATTAGGAATTAAAAATGCCGCGGAGAGTCGATTCCGACGTTTTTTGCATTTTTAATTTTGAATTTTGCATTGCTTTGGCGTTAGCGGAAACAAATCTTGCGCACGCAATCACGGAAGTCGTCGGCCCCGCTGACAATTTTGATTTCCACCCGCATGAACAGGATCGGCAGGTCGCGGCGGTCCAATTTCGGGAAACGCACCGCGTCTTTTTGCGTGGTAATGATGACTTCCGCCTGGCGCTTCTTACCGCGATTGATGGCGTTGAGGATTTCCTGCTGGCTGAAGCGGTGATGGTCGGCGAAGCGCTTGGCATAGACGAGCTCCGCGCCCAGTTTCACCAGGCTTTGCTCGAAGCTCTCCGGCTGAGCGATGCCGCAAAACGAACCAACCTTTCGCCCTTTGAGAAAGTCGAGCGATTGGTGCTCCCCCGTGAAAACGTCCTGGAGATACATCGGGTGATGCACGCACTCGATGATGGCGGCGGTGGCGTTGAGCGTCGCGATCCGGCGGCGCAACTCCCCGGTCTGACCGTCGCTCTTGGTGATGAAAATCGTGTGTGCCCGGGCGAGGTGCGACGGCGGCTCGCGCAATGTGCCGCGGGGCAGGAGGTGCTCATTGCCGAACGGTTGCTGGCGATCAATCAAGACCACGTCGTGCCGCCGACCACGCAAATCCCAGTACTGGAAACCATCGTCGAGCAACAAGGTGTCGCAGCCAAATTTCTCAATCGCATAGCGCCCGCTTTTAACCCGATCCTTGTCCACGAGGACAACCACGTCTTTCAAATTCGATGCCAGCATGTGCGGTTCGTCGCCAGCCATTTCGGAATCGAGCAGGAGCGATTTGCCGTCCGATACAATGCGCGGCGGCGTCGTATCCTCCCGGAACAGGATCTTGTTCTTCAACCATTCATGAACCGGCGGCGGCTTGGACCGGTAGCCACGCGACAGGATGGCCACATTGCGGCCGGCATCACGCAGTTCGCGCGCGAATTTTTCGACGACCGGTGTTTTCCCCGTGCCGCCCACGGTCAGGTTGCCAATGGCAATGACCTGCACGCCGAGGGTGGCATCGCGCAAGATACGCACGTTGTAAAGAAACCGGCGCAGCTTCACCAACAAGGCAAACAGCTTCGACGCGCCGAATAATAAAGCCCGGACGATGGCGGCGCTGGCTCCACGCCGCTCGTCGAAGATGACTTCGAGAACGAACGTTTCGAGAGTCTCCATCCAGGCCCGGAATGTTTCGCGCATCTGGGCGTATCTTGCCAAGGGTCTCCGGGCAGGGCAAGGATGCGGCGCAATGCCCCACGCTCCAACCCACCCCGGGCGACTGGCCGGAGCAACCTGTCCCAGCGACTCCGCGCGAGAACCGTGGGTTGGATTTCTCATAACAATCAACGCCCGCCGCCGTCTCTCGCGTTGACTTTTTAGCGGGCTTGTCGCATGTCTTACTGCGGCAAACGTGGGGTGGTCCGTTCCATGGCAAATCGTCCGGCGTACCAAGTCTTAAAAATGAAATTGCTCAATTCGCTGCTGATGCTGACGGTGATCTCCCTGCTCGCCGGCTGTGGCCAGCGCGAAACCCGCGTGGAAGTCGCCGCTCGCGAGCAAATTCTCCTCTACGGCAACAAAACGGAACCCCAGGACCTGGACCCCCATGTGGTCGAAGGGGTGGGCGAACACACCATTATCGCAACGTTGCTGGAAGGGTTGGTGGCCGAAGATCCCAAAACGCTGGATCCGGTCCCTGGTCTGGCCGAGCGTTGGGAGATGTCACCTGATGGCAAAGTTTACACGTTCCACATCCGGTCCAACGCGAAGTGGTCCAACGGCGATCCGGTCACGGCCGACGATTTCGTGAAATCCTACCGGCGGATTCTCACGCCGTCGCTCGGCTCCAAGTATTCCTACATGCTGTATCCCATGAAGAACGCCAAGGCGTTTAACGAGGGCAAAATCACGGATCCGGCGCAGTTGGGTATTCGGGCCGTGGACGCGCGAACGCTGGAACTAACGCTCGAATGCCCGACTTCGTATCTGCTGAATTCGATGGCGAGTCATTACACCTGGTGGGCCGTTCACATGCCCACGGTGGAAAAATATGGCGATCCCTACAAGCCCGGCAACAAATGGACGCGGCCGGAAAATTATGTTGGCAACGGCCCGTTTATTCTGACGGAATGGGTGCCGAACAGCGTGATTCGTGTGCGGAAAAATACGAATTACTGGGACGCCGCCAATGTGCGCTTGAACGGGGTGGATTTCCTACCCATTGAGAGCGTTGACAGCGAGGAGCGAAGTTTCCGCGCCGGCCAATTGCATCGCACCGAAGAATTGCCCAATGGAAAAATTGACGCCTATCGGAAAGATAATCCCCAACTGCTGCGGATGGATGATTACCTCGGCAATTATTTTTACCGCCTCAACGTGACCCATCCGGCGCTGAAGGATAAGCGCGTGCGCCGGGCCTTGAATCAAGCGATTGATCGGCAGGCCATCGTGGACACGGTAACGCGCGGCGGGCAAAAGCCGGCGTTTGCGTTCACGCCACCGGGCACGGCCGGTTACACGTCGCGCACGCAACTCAAGTTCGACCTCGAGGGGGCGAAAAAGCTACTGGCTGAGGCGGGTTATCCTGATGGCAAAGGTTTGCCGCCGATTGAAATCCATTACAACACCTCCGAGAACCATCGCGCGATTGCCGAAACTATTCAGCAGATGTGGAAAAAGAATCTGGGCGTGGACGCGACATTGCGCAACGAAGAATGGAAGGTGTACATGGACACGCAAAGCAGCACCAACTACGTGGTCAGCCGCGCCGGTTGGATTGGGGACTATCCAGATCCCAATACTTTTCTGGAGACGTTTCTCTCCGCCGGCGGGAACAATCGCACCGGTTGGGGCAGCGCCGAGTATGATCGGCTGATCAATCAAGCGGCCTGCACCAACGACAAACAGCAGCGGTTCGAACTGCTCCAACAGGCCGAAGCGATCCTGCTGGATGAACTGCCCCTGCTGCCGATCTATTATTACACCCGCGTTTATTTGCTAAGTCCCATGGTGAAAAACTGGCATCCCAACTACCAGGATCATCACCCGTTCAAATACGTTTATCTCGAAGCGCCCGCGAAATAATTTCCGCACGTCGCCATCATGTTTCGTTTCATTGTCGCCCGTTTGCTGCAGACCATTCCGGTGCTGTTTGTGGTGGCGACGCTGACCTTCTTCATGGTGCGCGTCATGCCGGGCGGGCCTTTCGATTCGGAACGCGCGCTGGCCCCCGAGATCAAACACGAGCTCGAAGCGTACTACGGGTTCGACAAACCGGTCGCCCAGCAATACCTCATCTATCTCGGCCGGTTGTTGCATGGAGACCTGGGGCCCTCAACCAAATTTGCCAATCGTTCGGTGAACGAGATGATCGCTGCTACGTTTCCCGTTTCGCTGCAACTCGGCGGCATGGCCTTGGGCTTGGCACTGCTCCTGGGCATTACGGCGGGCGTGATCGCGGCGTTACGCCCCAACTCCAGCCTGGATTACTCCGCGTCGGGAATTTCCATGATGGGCATCTGCCTGCCCACTTTCGTGCTCGGCCCCCTGCTCGTCTTTGCCTTTGCCCTGAAGCTCCGCTGGGTCAATGCCTCGGGTTGGTTTGACGCTACCGACCGCATCCTGCCGACCGTCACCCTCGGCATCGCCTATGCCGCCTATGTCGCCCGGCTGACGCGCGGCGGCATGTTGGAAATTCTTTCGCAGGATTTCATCCGCACGGCGCGAGCGAAAGGCGCGAGCGAAGTCCGGATTATCTCCCGCCATGCGTTGCGGGGCGGGCTGTTGCCGGTAATTTCGTATCTCGGTCCGGCGGCGGCCGGAATTCTCACCGGCTCGTTCGTCATTGAAACCATCTTTCAAATCCCCGGGCTGGGCCGGCACTTTGTGACTTCGACGTTTAATCGGGACAGCTCCATGATCACCGGGATTGTGGTTTTCTACGCGCTGTTAATTGTGTTTTTCAATCTGGTGGTGGACATCCTGCAAATCTGGTTCAACCCGAAGCTGAAATTCTGATCCGCCATGATGCAAGCCCTTCCTGTCACCGAGTTACCCGCGCCCCTGACCGCCGCCGAGCCGGGCGTGTCGCTTTGGCGGGATGCGTGGTTGCGGTTACGCAAAAACCGCCTCGCCGTCTTTGGCGGCGCGACGTTGATCTTCATCACACTGTTCTGTCTGGTCGGTCCGTGGTTCGCCCCCTACAGATACGAACAACAGGACTTTGCGCAATACGCCAAACCGCCCAGCGCGCAACACTGGTTCGGCACGGATAAACTGGGCCGCGATCAGTTGACGCGCATCATGTATGGTGGCCGGATTTCCCTCGGCGTCGGCATCTGCGCCACGCTGGTGTCGCTGACCATTGGCATGTTGTATGGCGCGTTCGCCGGCTTTCTCGGTGGCAAGGTGGACGTGGTGCTGATGCGCATTGTGGACATCCTCTACGCGTTGCCATTCATGGTCTTTGTCATCCTGTTGATGACGGTCTTTACCCGAAACATTATTTTGTTGTTTGTGGCCATCGGCGCGGTGGAATGGCTGACCATGGCGCGGATCGTTCGCGGTCAGGTGCAATCGTTGCGGAAGCAGGAATTCATCGAAGCCGCCTTATCACTTGGGCTATCGCGCCGCCGCATCGTTTTGCGTCACATGATTCCGAACGTCCTCGGGCCGGTGGCGGTTTACACCACGCTCACCATCCCGGCGGTGATGTTGCTCGAAGCGTTCCTGAGCTTTCTCGGCTTGGGCGTGCAACCACCGATGAGTTCATGGGGCACGATGATCAAAGACGGCGCGGAATTGATGGAAGAATTTCCCTGGCTGTTGCTGATCCCGGCGACGTTCTTTTCGCTCACGCTTTTTTCGCTGAACTTTCTCGGTGACGGCCTGCGCGATGCGCTCGATGTGCGGACTTCCAAGGATTAACCAAAATGAACTGCTTCCAACCCCCAATCGTAGCCGCCGACGCAAGGAGGCGGGCTAACCGCATCAACGCGGCATCCGCCTCCTCACGTCGGCGGCTACAACTCCCGATGATTCGCGTTCATTCGTGTCCATTCGTGTCCATGCGTGGTTAAAAGTATGCCACTCCTTCAAGTCAAAAATCTCCGCACCTATTTTCACACCCGCAACGGGGTGGTGCGTGCGGTGGATGACGTGTCGTTTGATATTGAGAAGGGCGAGACCCTGGGCATCGTGGGCGAATCGGGTTCGGGGAAATCCGTGACGAGTTATTCAATCCTCGGCCTGATTCCCCAACCGCCGGGGCGGATTGAGAGTGGCGCGGCGCTGTTCGATGGTGTGGATTTGTTGAAATGTACCCCGGCCGAACTCAATCAGATTCGCGGCAAGCGCATCGCGATGATCTTTCAAGATCCGATGACGTCGCTGAATCCCTATATGCGGATCGAGGATCAGTTGATCGAGCCGCTGCTGATTCACGAAAGAACGGAACGACGGCGGGCCGTGGCGCTGGGCATCCAAGCGCTCAAAGACGTCGGCATTCAGGACGCCGCCCAGCGCATTCGCAGTTATCCGCATGAATTCTCCGGCGGCATGCGCCAACGGGTGATGATCGCCATGGCGCTGATTACGAAACCCGATTTGCTGATCGCCGACGAACCCACCACCGCGCTCGACGTAACCGTGCAGGCACAAATCATCGAACTCGTGAAGCGGATGCAGGCCGAACGCGGCATGGCGGTGATTTGGATCAGTCACGACTTGGGCGTGGTGGCGGGCTTGTGTCAGCGGGTGAATGTGATGTATGCCGGGCGCATCGTGGAATCCGGCCCGACGGACCGCATCTATCGCACGCCGAAACATCCTTACAATCGCGCCCTGCAAAAATCCATTCCCGCATTGCAACCAAAAGGCGCCGAACTTTACACCATTGCCGGAATGCCACCGGATTTGTCGAAGCCCGTCGCCGGTTGCGCCTTCGTCCCGCGCTGTGAATTCGCTCAGGACATTTGTCGCGCGCCGGTTGAATTAAAAACCATCGAGTCTGGACAGGCTACCGCTTGCGTGCGTGTGCAGAACGGGGAACTAAAACTTTAACCACGAATGAACACGAACAGACTCGAATGCGAGCGGAGCGCGGGCTTTAGCCCGTTTCACC
>JANYBF010000038.1 GCA_025360895.1 Verrucomicrobiota bacterium | reverse complement strand
GTGCAACCAATGATAGATTTTCGCCTTGGTATAATCCCCCGGGTAGCGGTCCATCGCCCGCTTGTCCCAGTAAAACGTGTTGCGGTAATTCAGGTAGTCGTTGAGCAGGCCCAAGCCCGCCGGCACGAGCAATTCGGTGGCGGGCACGACACTGCTGTCCACATACTCCATCCGCTCCTTCTCCCCGAGCGGATCGGTCGCTTCCAGCCAGCGGGTGCGTCCGAGCAGGTTGATGCCCTGCGCAAAGGTCGTGGTGCCGTACGGCGTCGTCATCGCATTGATGAAATCGCCCGTGTAGGTGAAGGAGGAACTGATGTTGATGATGTCCGTGATGTTGGTTAGCTGGCTGGACGCGTTGTACTGAAACGTGGCGTAACGACCGAACGGATCGGTGACCTTCGTGATTTTGTACACGTCATTGGTCAACCCGTAAGTAAGCGTCGTGACCTGGCCAATGGCATCGCTCACGGCTACGAGACAAAAATTGGAGTTGTAGGTGAACGTCACGGTGTTGCTCGAAGCATCCACCAATTGCGTCAGGAAAATTTTACGCGCCGGCGCGCCGGCCCCGTTCGAGAGCCCGAACACCTGCTTGGCACCGTCCGGCAGCAAGCGTTCGTAGGAGCTGGCCGAAGTCCGTACCAACAGCGTGCGGCTGTCCGGTTGAAAAGCGTAGGCCTGACTGCCGGTGTCAAAGGTGGTGTAGGGCTCCGCGCCGCCGCCCATGACGTAATAGCTCGCATCGGCCAGCGGATTCCCCGGGTTGTCGGTAATGTAGGACAGCCAGTCGAAGGTCCATTTATTGCCCAGATTCGAGTAGAGGAAAGTTCCCGGCTGGTTGGCTTCACGCTGATTGTAGGTGAGCGTAAACCGGACGGCCGGGCCGCGCGGCGGAGTGTAGCCCACCGGCGTATCCATGATATTGAGACTGACCACCATGGCATGAATCGCATACTCGGCCATCGGGGTGTTCTGGCCGCCGCGCGGGCAGTTTTTATCGTCGCTCGGTCTGGTGCGGTTGGGATCGTTATCCGACGTGCTGCCCTTGCCCCAAACCGTGGCCGCTTCCGCTTCCGACACCGTCCGCCAGCCGGTGGCCAACTTACCTTGAGCGATGAGAAAATATCCGCTGCTCTCCTCATTCAGCGCTTTTAGGGTGATCCACAGGTCTTCCCCAAACGTTGGGTCTTGAATCAGGAACAATCCCTTTTCCTCGCGGATCAAAGCGGCATAGTGTCCGGCTTTCCAATGCACCACCGCTGGCATTATCACCTTGCTGCCCGGAGTGCGCGCGACCATCTGATAGTTCATATCCAACTCATTCGCGAGCTGGCAGACCGCGTTCAGTTGAATGCCCTTTTGACTCGAACGCGCCTGCTTGATTTTCACAAACGCATCTGGGGCATGCGCCGCCGTGCGGATGCAGTTCAGCGCATACGGCCCACACTTGAAGGCTTCCTCCGGCCGGTGTTGCATCAACCACAAGCCTTCCCGAGCGCCGACCACCTTTTCCGTGGCCGGCCCCCGAATGTCCCGGCCCGCAATTTGGGGCAGGAGTTTCTCCAATTCGTCCATGCGCCCCAGCCGCGCGTTTAACTCCAGCAATTCGCCAATGGCCCGGTCGGCCACCACTATGCCCGACGGGGTGCCGCTGCTCTGCGATAACGCCCAGGCTTCCGCCCACGCGGCCAAAGCCTTGGTGAAGTAACCGGTCTTGCGATAGTAGATTCCCAGGTTGAGCAGGACGGACGCCTGCCAGGCGGAACGGGGGTGCCGCTCCAGGAACCCGGTGATGGCAGCCACGTCATCATTCGTTGGCCGATCCAGAAAGGTTCGCAACGCCTGGGCCAGGGCTTGGTTTTCTGCCAGTGAAGTAGCCCCACCGACCGGCACCAAGGGTTCCGCGAAGATGCCCGCCCGGAAGAACTCCGCATCGGCAGGGACCGCGGAAAACACCGGTTGCGCCGCCGGGGGCGTGACATTGGGCACTGTCCGATTGACCACGACTTTTGAATCCGGGAGCGCCCCTTTTTCAAGCGGCGGAGTTTTTTGCGGAATAAGTTCGGCCGCCAGCAGGTTGAGCCCGCTCTGCAACGGAATCAGCATTTGCGTGACAATCACCACCCAGGTGATCAGGCGGAAGAACTTGGGATGCTGGTGCGGGGAGAATTCCATTCTCATGAATGATGTGCCGCGTTGAATCTTCATAACCCGGATGG
>JANYBF010000022.1 GCA_025360895.1 Verrucomicrobiota bacterium | reverse complement strand
AAAAAACCGAGTTCTTAAAGGTTGAACCTGCCGCAAAGAAATACTTTCGGCGTTGGTATGGCTCGATTGAATTCATCAACAACATCGAACGTTGGGGTCTATGGCTGGGCGATTGTCCGCCGAATGAGTTGCGAGCAATGCCACATGCGATGGCTCGCGTCGAAGCTGTCCGAAAGTTTCGGCTTGCAAGCATGAGTGAGCCGACGAGAAAAATTGCAGCTACACCAACGCGCTATCATGTTGAGAATTTCCCAAAGAGGGCTTTTCTCATCGTCCCCGAAGTTAGCTCGGAGCGGCGTCCTTACATTCCGATTGGCTTCATGCAGCCGGATGCTCTTTGCAGCAATCTCGTAAAGATTATTCCAGACGCCACGCCTTTTCACTTCGGCGTGTTGTCTTCGGCAATGCACATGGCCTGGGTGCGCCAAGTTTGCGGGCGGTTAAAGTCTGATTACCGCTACTCAAACAAACTGATCTATAACAACTACCCGTGGCCGGAGTCTGTGAGTGAGAAACAACGCGCCGCCGTGGCGGCCGCCGCGCAAAAGGTCCTGTCCGTCCGCGCGGAGTTTCTCGCCCCCGGAGCGCGGCTCTCCGAGCCGCAGCACGCCGCCACGTCATGCAGCGTCAAGAAATCCAAACGCCTCTCTGCTGGCGAAGCTGCTGCGGGTCACAGACCCGCGCTCCCCACCAAAACCGCCACCCTCGCCGATCTCTACGATCCGCTCGCCACGCCGCCCGCGCTCCAGCAAGCGCACGAGGCGCTGGATCGCGCCGTGGACCAGTGTTACCGCCCCGAACCCTTCACCAGCGAACGCCAGCGCGTGGAGTTCCTGTTCGCGCGTTACGAAAAACTCACCGCCCCGCTCGTGGCTGCAGCCAAACCCAAACGCAAGGGCGGAAAGAAGGAAACGGTTTATCCGCCGCATCCGCCTGCGCCGCCGGCCCCGCAACATCCCGGCCCGAACCCTGATCAAGCCGCGATGGACGCCGCGCACTTCTACTCTGCCAAGGAAGAAGGCCCGCCGTATCACACGGATTGAACCGCGAGGTTGAAGGACAGTCAGGGAAGAAGCCCCCCCGTAGCGCACGGATGGAGAACGGTTCAAACCGCGCGGCTTCGACCGGCTTGTTCCCTCCGGCATCACTTCGGGCTTGAAGGTGAACGGGACTTGGCGGTCTTTGGCCGGCTTGTCCGTCCCGGTGATTTCACCGCTCGTTGCAAATCCCGCACCGGAATCCTTTTTTCCGAAGCCGATCGGATGGTGTCGGCGGGACTTTCGGTGACATCCGAGAGCCAGGCGAGCGCTGGCTCAAATTCGCCAAAGGCCTGGACGTGCCAGCCGCGCACGATGCTGAGGAACGCGAACAGCCGCGCCCGATGATGCGGATCGGACTGATACAGGATCGCCAGCCGTTGCTCATGGGTAAACCCGACCTCACGGAAGGTGTTCACCAGTTCAATGAGATCCGCCGGGCTGAAGACCGGTTTGGGCCCCAGCCGCAACGCTCGCAAATCCAACAAAGCCTGGTTGAGACCCCGTTTGCGGCAGGCCGCCGCTATTTCGGCCAGCGCCGCTTTGCTGGCCATCAAGTCGAAATGGCCGCGCGCCCCCAGCCGGATGAATTCACTGGCACGAATGATTTGGAGTTCGAGTGGCATAATCAGGTGGGAGGGTTAATGGTTTTAAGTTCGAGTCAGAGGAAACCGGGGAGACCAAGTTTGGTTTTCCCGTTTCCATTCGCTCGGTTGGCTCGGGCTGGCGGGCTGGAAATCCGTGTTCATTTCTTCCGGATCGTTAAGTGGCGCTGACGGAAAGGGGAGACGCCGTGGTCGGGGCTGCCAAACCCGCAGGATCGCCCGGGACCAAAAGCGAAGGCATGCTGAATTTCCTAGGTTCGGCGTTCATGGGTTAAGCGCGCGAGGCCGCTAGCGCCTTTCAACTTTCGTAGGCCAATCACATCACACGGTGCGGGGAGTGTAAAGTGCTTTACGCTGATAGCCGGGTAGTGTCCGGTAACTGCCCAGCGACTTTCTGCAAGTGGGTAACTGTGGTTGCCCAAGCGCTTGCTCGGGCCCGCGCGAATTCTGGTTAGAGCAGGGGGCTGACCAGGCGCAGGGTGGCCTCGAGGAAGCGCTCCGTGAAGGCCCGTTGAGCCCAAACGGCCGGGTCGAGCCGGGTGGATTGTTCGAGGTAGGTTTGCTGGAGTGCCCGCAGGGCCTGCGCGAACCCAGGCTCGTAGATGAAAAGCGCGACTTCGTAGTTGAGCCACAAACTGCGCATGTCGAGGTTCACCGTGCCAAACATCGCCATCGTTCCGTCCACCGAAATGGATTTCGTGTGGAGCAGACCACCCCGATAGAGTTGAATCTCCACGCCGACGTCCAGTAACTCGTCGTAATAGGACCGGCTCGCGTGGCGGGTCAGCAAGGAGTCAACTTTCTCCGGGACAATCACCGTTACCTTGACGCCGCGGCCAGCGGCGCCGCGTAGTGCGAGGATAATGGCCTCATCCGGCACCAGATACGGAGTCGTGAGCACGAGTTCTTCCTGAGCGGCGTTAATCAGGGCGAGTAGCATTTGCAGCAACCCGTCCGCGCTCTCGCCCGGCCCCGATGGGATAACCTGGATGTCGGTGTTGCCTTGGGGGTGAACCAGATGCAGCCCCGCGCTACGGATGAGGTCCGGCATGGCGGCGCCCGTTTCGAGCATCCAGTCACCAATCAAGATCGCGCCAAGTGGCACCACGACGGCGCCTTCCAGGCGGACCATGGCATCCACCCATTCGCCGACACCAGCGCCCTCCTTGAAGTACCGCGGGTCCACCAGATTCATGCTGCCGGTCCAGGCCACCGTCCCATCCACGACTACGATTTTCCGATGCAACCGCAGATCGGTGCGACCGACCAGGGTGCGCAACAATCCAACCGGAAGGGCCGCCCGCAGTTCAACGCCAGCATCTCGTAATTGCTGCGGCTGTTGCCCCTTCCACCACGGTCGGGCGCCGAGCGCATCAATCAGGATACGGCAACGGACGCCCCGCTTCGCCGCCCGGATCAAGGCCGCCAGAACCTCGTCCGCAGTACCACCTTCGTTCCAGATGTAGAACTCCATCAGCACGCTGGTTTTCGCACCGTCCACGTCGTGGGCAATCGCCTTCAGCATGGCTTGCGTGTCGGAGAAAAGTTGGAAACGACTGCCGCACACCGTTGCGCTGCCCACCAGTTTGCGGCCGAGCTGGTCCATGCCGCGGGCGGGCGGCGGGTGCCGGGACCAGACAACTTCCGTGAGCCCAGCCGGGATCGCAGCGGCAGCGATTTTCCGGTAATCCAATTGCAAGTCACCAATGCCCTGGGCCCGCCGGCGACCGATCCGGCGTTCACCGACGAGGAGATACATCAGTCCACCGATAAACGGCAGCATGGCGACGAGGAGCAACCACGCCAGCGCCACCCCGCGGGCCGGCCGGCGCAGGATGACCCGTACGGCAATGGCAACGACGACCAGCACATGCAGAACGGCGAGCACGGCGGAGGGGAGGAACTGCAAGCTCATGCAAATTAACGATGGCCAGCGGTTTTGACTGCGGCGCGGGCGCGGGATCGGGGCTCAGAAGTGGAAGCCCACACCCAGCAAGAAACCTTGGGCGTCGGCGTTGAAGGTGAATTTGTCCTTGGTATAATCTTCATGCAGATACCGATAGCCGATCGTGGCCAGACACCAATCACTGAACTGATACCCGACACCGGCGAATGCATCCCATTGGATACTCGAATCGCTGAACCCACCCACCGTTCCCCGGCCGAGCAGCAGCCAGTGCCGGGTCAGGTCATACCGCAGGTCCACCCCGACCAGCGGACTCACCCATGTTTCGCTATGGCTGGATTGAAAGGCCGTCAGCCCACCGATTTTCAACTCGAAATCCGTGGCGACATTCCAGAGCCTCGCGCCCGCCAGCACTTCCGCGTGAAACTTGCCGTGTAAGGGCAGGGTGTAGGTCAGGGCTGCGGTGCTGTAAATATAGTCGGACTGCAAGTTCACGCCGGACAGGAGCGGGCCCGGATTGAGGGCCTCGGTGTTCAGTTGTAGCCAGTTGAAATCCACCATCACCCCCACTGAACGATAGCGGGCCTGGGCTGTGATCATGAAACCGCCGCTGATGCGCGTGTCAAACTCTTGTACTCTGGGATCGGGTCCGTTCGGCGGGAGGCTTGTCTCCGCCCCAAAACTAGCGACCCAGAGATAGGGTGCGACATCAAACGACCATTTATCCTGAGCCACGACGGGCAGGGCAAAGGCGCACAGAGCCGCGAACGTTAAGGCGAGGGGAACGGAGGGATTTCGGTTCATGGGTGGTTATTTGTTTTGGATACCGCCAGGTTGAGTTTTGGTTTCGGATCGGCTTGGGTAGTTTGATCGGCTGCTTTCAGCAGTGGCAAGCCTCGAGTTTCAACGACCGAGCCGCCGACAGGTCAACACCACCAGCACCGTCACCACTCCCAAAACCAGCACCAACACCAAGCCCAGACGGAAGGCGTGATTTACCATCGCTTTGCCCTCCAAGGCCGCTTGCTCGCTCAGTTTCGTGACTTGGGGCAAGCTATGGTTGAGCGAGACGACCAGCGCGTTGAGTTTGTCCGCCGCCGCCCCGATCTGGCTGGCGGCCGTGCCGTAATCCAGAATGTTGAAGGGTGGGCTGTTCGTGTCCGGCGGCTGGGACGGGGCGTTGGTATCTGGTGGGGAGACGTAGCGCACGAACGCATCGAGCGATCGGATCGCCGTGTTGAGTGAGTTCGCCATGTCGCCGCCGCTGGCGAGGGTCTTTTGCACCTCGGGCAAGAGCGTGCGCAGTTGGGCTTCCTGTGCGTTCAAGGTTGCCAGGATATTGGTGCGCTCGGTGGCGATGCCGGCGAAGAGTTGGTTGATGGCGGCTTCGCGCTGGTCATTGACGAGCTGCGGCAACTCGGCTGCGGTCTTGGCGAAGATCTTTGTGGATTGCCCGACGTCGTCCACGCTGGACAAGAGCTGCCGGGACTCAGGTTGCGCCGCCAGTTGAAAAACCGTCAGTTCCACCTGCCAGCTCAGCAGCATTGGCGCGCGTTGGGCGTAGTACATCATGCGTTGCGCCAGCAGGCGAGTTTGCTGGATCGCCTGGGTGGTTGGGTCGAGGCCGGCCAATGGGTTGAGGTAGAGCAGCCCGAAGAGGCTGCCCGGTTTCTGCGTTCCGCCGGGCGAGGCTACTTTGCCCAGCTTCGCCACCAATTCCGGGAGCCGGATCGCTGAGACGTAGCGCACGTGCGGATATTGTTCCCGGGCCTTGCGCAGGAGTTCCCGCAGCTCGGTTTGTTGGCCGGGCGTCAGAGCTTTCTCCACCACGCGCCACGCGTTGGTTTCGAGCTGGCGGTGGGTTTCCAACAGGGGGCGGGCGGCCGCGCCAAATTTTTCACCCACCCAGTAATCTTCCACCACCATGCTGGACAAGGTGGCCAACACCACCATGCCCACCGCGCCGAGCAAGGGGTTTTCGTCGGTGGCGTTGACATAGGCAACGGTGGCTTCGTTGAGCTTCCATTGCTGGCCCATGTCGCGGGCTTCCGCGCTCCCCACTTGCTTGCGGAGTTCATCCGTGGCTTGCGCGACGCTCCCGACATACTGATCGGCCCCACGCATGAGCTCGCCTTGGAGCACGGCCACCGCGTTGGTCTTCGCGGCCGCGTCGGATTTTCCGGCGAGAGAATCAATCACGGACTTCGTCGCGGTCGTCCCGTTGTTGACCACCGAGCAGCCAGCGGCGATGAACCCAATCCCAATGAGGCAGGTAACAACCTGCCACGACAGCCAACGCTGGTCGCGGTCACGACCACGCGGGGCTTCCATCAAGCTCCGCGTGGCGGTTGAAGTCGGGATCATGGTTGCCGGAGTTTACCCCGACCAAACCACTTACTTGGTTTTGACGTTGGCCGGGGTAAGTGTGGCAGCGACGGTATTCAGTTCCGCCACCAGTGCATCCATGGATTTTTGCACTTCGAAACCTTCGGTCTGGGTCTTGGCGAACATTCCTTTGGCCGCAGCCACGCCCGAGATGGTCAGGTCGTTACTCAGATATTTCTGCAAGTCCTGCAAATCGGATAGCCAGGGATCAAACTGCGCTTTGAGCGGGGCGGATACGGTTCTGATGCTGTCAAAGGCCGCCTGCAACTTGACTTTTTGCTGCGCCGCCAGATTCCTGATTTCTGGATTCTTCAACTGCGCCAGTTGCTTCTCCCAATTCGAGAAATAGGCCTGTCCTTCGGCCTTCACGTCTGCGGCGCGCTTCTTGGCTTTTGCCGAGGTGGACTCGAGATTCGCCAGGCTCTTGGTGAATTGCTTGAACGCGTCGCGCGGATTCGTGTTGGCGGTGACGGCCACTTCGCCGAGCGATTTGACCGTGTCATCCACGGCCAGTTTGGCCTTGGCGACTTCTTCGCGGAATTGGGCAATGCCCGCGCCGGTTTTGTCGGCCTGTTGGTAGCCCGGCGTCGCGCAGCCGGTGAACAAGGCTGCCGTGGCCAGGGCCGTGGTAACGATGGTGATCAGTTTAATCTGGATGGTTTTCATGGTTTATTTTCAGTTCGGTTGTTCGGTCATCTTAACGCGCCAACATCCTATCGCGCGCAGAAAACGTCGTCAAAGCTTTCCCTGCCGTCAACTGGGCTTCGCTGACGACCGCCCGCAAGTTTCCGCTTCCGTTTGTCTGACAAATCCAATCGTGGAAATTATCCAGAGGACGGCGGGCGATTTTCCTTTTCTGTGGGAAGGCAGCTGGGATGAGGGGGTGGTGCGGAAATTTTTTAGCCGCTATCGGTCACGAGGGTCCGCCGCAGCTCGGAGACCTCGGCAGTTGATTCAGACACCGTGTGCGCGGCTAGAGGTTGGAGTGCGGCCATCCGTTCGCGCCCAACCAGCGCGTATTCGACAAGCTGCCGTTGCGTGGTGGTGTTGGTTTCCACAAGTGCCGATGGTGGTTGCCGGCGGCGATGCCGGCGGTTTGCGTACGGTCACGACGGCGGTCATGCCCATGCGATAAGGTTGGTCCGGATTCGGCGCTTCGAGCTGAATGCGGATGGGAAGGCGTTGTGCAAGCCGGACCCAGTTGAGGGTGTCGGCTTCACACCCATCAGCGTGCCGTTCGGCGCGGTGTCCGGGGTTTGGATGGCCCAGCCCACGCCCTGCACCGTACCGTGAAAACGTCGGTGGGGATAGGGCATCAAATAGACCTCCACGTCCTGGCCGGGCCGGATGGATTCGAGGAACGCTTCGCGAAAGTTGGCCACCACGTACCAGCGGCGCGTGTCCACGAGCGCAAAGATCGGCTCACCCTGGCGTGCGAACTGGCCGACGGAAAGGTTCGGGTTCGCCACCCGCGCGGGGAAGGGAGCGCGCACCCGGCAATAATCGAGATTGATTTGCGCGGCGCTCAGTTCGGCCTCGGCGACGCCGATCCGGGCGTTCAGGCTGCGCCGCTGCGAACAACCAGCGCAGCATGGCCGTTAGAAAAATTCCCAACGCCAGGCAAAGCACCCAGGCCGGAAAGAACGAGCCATAGAAGTTGACCACGGGATCGCAGCCGGTCGTAAAAACTGCGAGCGCAATGAGCGCCGCCGATCACCTTGGAGCCGGGCCGGCGGGAACGCTGCGCGTCGTTGACTTGGTTTTCTCGGCAGCTTGGTTCGCCATGCCGGGAGGCTATCGGCCCCGCGCGGTGCGCGATCGGCGTTTCAATTCTCCGCCCGGGGGAAGGATTGTCGCGAGCTCGGACGAAGCTGTCGCGGGCAGAGCTTGCGTCCGGCCCGGTGGGATGAGAAGTTGGTGGCCGTTGGCCATGCGAAGAATTGGATTGATGACCCTCGTGGTGTTGAGTTGCGCCAGCCTCGTGCTGGCCCAGCGCCCTTCACGTCGTGGCGGCGGGGGCGGGGGTTGGGGTGAGGGCGGCTGGATTGGCGAAGACGTGCGCACGGCGCGCGAAGTGCCGTCTCATAGCACGGGCACCCCCGATTGGACCAATGCCCCCGGTTTTGAAAAAGATGTCTTCACCTTTGTTCGTATCCGGCGGGAACGCGCTTATTCCAGCCGGGGCGGTTCGTGGAGCACCGACACACCCGACAGCGATCTCAATCTTTCCTATCGGCTGCAACAACTGACCTCGCTAAAGGTGGACCCGAACGGGCGCTTTCTCCGGCTGACCGACAAGGAACTGTTCGATTATCCGTTCATTTATATGGTCGAACCGGGCAGCCTGTCGCTTGATGATGAGGAAGTGGCCGCGCTCAGAAAATATCTACTCAACGGTGGTTTCTTGTGGCTCGATGACTTTTGGGGTGAGGCAGAATGGGCCACGATGGCCGAAGTGCTGAAACGGGTACTGTCCGAGCGCAGCTTTGTTGAATTGCCCTTGAGCCATCCGCTCTATCATTCCGTTTTCGACATTCAATCCAAAGGCCAGGTACCCAACGTCCAGCTCGGCATTCAAAGCGAATTTGATCCCGCACATACCACTTGGGAGCGCCCGGACGCCCGCGAGGTGCATCATCGTGCGATTCTTGATGCCAAGGGGCGAGTCATGGTTTTCGCCACCCACAACACCGACAATGGCGACGGGTGGGAGCGCGAGGGGGAGAGCGACTATTATTTTCACAAGTTCTCGGAAAACATTTCCTACCCGCTTGCGATCAATGTCATCTTCTACGTCATGACGCACTGACCGGGCCGCCACGTTCGTTTCGGAATTCCCGCCGTCCCACCGGAGTTCCGGGCATGTTCCGGTCTTGAGTCGGTGCTTGCCCGCCTTTTAATTGCCCTGGAGCCGGAAGAATTTTTGAGCGCCCGTGATGATGTTGGTGTAGGGGCTGGTGGCGCCTTTGACGGTTGCGTAGGTGCCGTTTACGTTGGTGGTGGATTGGAGGGAATAGGTGGCGTCGGTCCAGCTCAAGCTGATGGCGTTATTGAACTTTTGGAAATTTAGCGTGGGGGTCATGGGCAGATTGATGGCAAATACCCCGCCGGTGACAGACTGCGGGCCGCCGGCCGCCGTGGTGCCGTACAAGTGATTGCCCGATAAAATCAGTTCCGACCGGGGATAAGAGCCCTCCGCGTTAAAATTGAAGTTGTGCAAAACGGTAAAGCCGGTGCCATCGAGGTTGACCTGATAGGCCACGCCCCCAAAGGAGTGGCTGCCCCCGCCCGTCGTTGTCCCATACAGTACGCCATTGGCCAGGGTGAGGCCGGCGAAGGGATAGGCGCCATCACGGCCGCTGAAATTATAGAAATTGGTAAAACCGCTGCCGTCGGTATTGATCTTGAACACGACCCCGTCACCCCCGCTGCCGCCGTCTTGCGTGGTACCGTAGAGCGTGCCACCGGCGATGACCAGCCGGCAGGTGGGATTCCATCCGTCGCTATTGGTGAAATTGGGGAGCGTGCTTAGAGCAGAGCCGTCCAGTTTGAAAACGGTCCCGTTATTGCCCCTGCCGCCGCCGCTGGTGGTGGTGCCATAAAAATGTTGCTCGAAACCATCAGTCCGGCGCCGGGAAAAGCGCCATTGACGTAATTGAAATTGGTTCCGATGGCAAAGCCGCCACCATCCGTTTGGATTTTGAAAATGACACCGTACGGCGCGCCCCCCGCTGTCCCGTAAAAGGTGTTGCTCGACAGGAGCAGGTCCGACGGACCATGGGCGACACCATTGGTGAAATAAAACAGATTCTGAAAGCCGGTGCCGTCGGGGTTGATTCGGAAAAGAGTCCCACCGTTGCCGGGACCGCCCGCGCCGGCTGTTCCGTAGAGCACGTTGCTTAAAAGCAACAAGCCGTCTGCGGCTTGGCGCCATTGGTCTTATCAAAGGTGTGGAGCACCTGAAAGCCCGTGCCCTCGGGGCTGAGTTTGTAAATCGTTCCCCAACCGTTGGGGCCGCCAGCATCAGTGGTCCCATAAAGAGTGTTGCTGACCAACAGCGTCCCGGCGTAAGGATGGGCGCCGCCCCTGTTACTGCCGGAGAAACTGGTGGCTGAAAAAATGTAAAGATTGGTATAGGTGACGCTTTGAGCGCCGGTGACCGAAGGCAGCAGCACCAGCGCGAGTCCGGCCAGAGATTTCCCCAAGAATTTCAAGAGCAACAATTCCTTTCTGATTTGCGACACGGCGTAAAGGTTGTTTAGCGACCCTTAAAATTAGAATTAACGGGATCGTTCGATGGCGTCAAGCGTAGTCTGTCAATGTGTCTGTCAATGCCACAAGTCGTTCCTGGGGCGTAACTCCATTTTGTTCACCACGCGAGGTTGAGTTGCAGTTGGAAGACCGCGATGGGACCGGCGTTCGGGTTGAAGGCCGGGTTCCAAACAATTTGCAAATCGGACTGCAGTTTCATCGTCGGGGTGAGTTGCAGGGCGTAGAACGGCTCCAGGATATATTCGTTCTCATGGTAAACCGTCTTGGTCGTTGCGGAAGGCTGGCTCCACACGAAACCGACCCCGAGCAGATCGTTGCTCAAGCGGGGAACGAGGCCGACGTACTTGAGCGGCGCTTGCATCACGAATCCGGTGCCGATTTGCCGATCGGCTTCCGGGGAAATTTCCGCGCCGCCAAAGCCGCAGCGTCCGAACCAGGCGAAAGGCGAATGGGGCCCCAAGTGTTGTTGAAAGTTGAAACCCAAGCCGGCCTGCGTTGGCCCGCCTGCCTCCGCCACGAAGGGTTGGAGGCGGTAAACGCCCGGGCCCAGGCCGAGAAAATTATCGGGGGCGTAACCGAACTCGCCGACCAGCGACCATTCGTTCCAATTGAAATCCGTCCACGGGGCGTAGCTGGCCGGGGCATTACCCACTGAAGTGCCGAGCATCGCGTACCATTCGTCCGCCGGCTGCCACTGGAGGTTCACGCCGAAGTTGTACTCCGCCAACGGCACCACTTGGCTGTGAATTAAAGCCGAGTTCATGAACTCCCCGCGCCCGGTGTGCGCCGCAGCGTTGCCATCCAGATAATTGCGCTGGCTGATCATGCCGGCCACCACCACTACTTCACCGTCCCGCAACGATTGTTGCCACGCCAGTTCTGGAATCCGAAAACCGTTCACACTGGACCAGATACCGGTGGGATCGGTCACTGTGCCGAGATTGCTCTTGGCGGATTGCTCGGCCCCGGCGGAACCGAGGCCGGTCTTGGCTTCGACTTGGGCGCTGATCCAGCCCGCCGTGCCGGAGCGGGGGACTTCGAAGATGGCCCATTTTGCCTTGAGGTCGAGCGTGTAGAAGCCGAGCGATTTGCTTCCTTGCACCACGTCACTCATGCCGACCCCCGTGAAACTTTGTTCGAGCGAGTAGCGCAAACCCTGTTCGGCCAGCCAGTATTTCCCTTTTTGCACGACGGGCTCGAGGGGAAAGAAAGGCGTGAGCGCGCCGGGGCGGATGGCCGTGTTCCCGTACTCATCGAGACTGGCGAGGTAAGACTTCAGCTGCGGCGCCACCGGCGGGAAGAATTGGAGTGGCCCCGTTCCTGGCCCCGCTTCCGTTTTCCGTTGCAACACTTCCTCTGACACTTTGGTGCCTTGGACCGGGTCGGGCGTCTGGTGTTCCAACCCGATGGTAGAAGGCGGGAGCAGAGATTGATGCACCGCGTTCGTCGGTACGTTGACCTCGCGCCCAAAGTTATCGAGCAGCAGCATGTCATTGGTTGCCGCCTTCGAAGTTGGCTGGGCGCCGGTGGTTGCGCCCACGGCCACCACGAGCAGTGTGACGCTGATGACCCGCATCGGCTTCCCGGAACTGCTCCATTTGAGTGCGCTGTTCATTGACGCGGCGGATGCTGGTCAGAATTGGAAGCGCATGTCCAGACCCACCACCCACCCACCCAACCACCCAAGGCTTGCCCATCAGAAGTAGGAAGCACCCAATCCGAGCCAACGGACCTTCCGAACATAGCCGAGGACATCCAGCCCATTGGAAGTCCAGTTCCAAGGCCGGCACTACGGACCAAGGCTGCATCATTCAACTTTCACGAACTTGCCGTTGCCGGCGGTCGCGACCGCGAACGTGTGGTAGGTCATGTCGTAGCCGTTGGCGCAGAAGGCGTCACCGAGTTTCCGTTGAACAAGGTGGTTTACTGAAGCCGACCGGCGAGGTTGAAACCGCTCACGACCGCTGATTCAAAGAAGTTCGCCCATACGACGGCGTGTGTTTCCGAAAAGGTTGGCCGCGATTAGCGTTTATTAGCGCAGATAAGCGGTTCAACTTCGGGCATCGTCATTTCGAGTCGGTATCCTTTGCGGTCAGCGTCATCCGATTCGTCAGGTCGGGAGCGACCGCGTAAACCTCAAGACTGCCATCTGAATTCTCCGTGAAATCAATCTGATCATACTCCCGGAGTTGCACCGCGTCGCCCGACTGCTTCAAGAAGGCAGAAAACTCTGCATGGTTCGTGGGCCATCGCTGGGTGGCTTGCCGAAATTCGGAGACCGAAAGGCTTAGCCCAATCATCGGAGCGATTGCCTGACCGATCATAACGCCAGCCAATGCGCTGCCGGCACGGTCAGAAATGCATCCCGTGAAGAGGACGACGCAGACCCCGACCAAGCCAAGCAACGCGTATTTCGAAAGGTGGTGCAGCGGAGTGCTGGAACGCATAAAGTCAGGTTCGCCGTTTAGTCTCATGCTCTTGTCTTGCCTCCAGCTCGCGCTGCATTTGTGAAAGTGCGTTCGTAGAATACGGTACGCTCCCTTCTTTCGCCCGGCCGATTTCCCGCCGAAGCAAGGCGATCATCTCGGCGTTCGATTGGAGACAAGTCAATCCCGTTGCCAGCATGGCGTTGCAATGTTGCTCGGATCGTTGATGGCTGCCTGCCGGGCAGAAAAACACCAAGGCGGAGTGTTCAACGGCGGTCTTGGTGGACAGTCCGGCGGCGACAAACACATAGCCGATGGACTTGTCGCGCAGGAAGGACTCCGGACACGCGGAACTGACTGTGGAAAGCCAGCCGGCGGGCCACTCCTCTGAATGCCCCATCTTTGCAAACGCGTTCCGCGCGTCTCCTTCCGAAGGGAAATGCTCCTTCTTTGCCATGAGTTCCATGACCAGGAACTTCAGTTGGATGGCGTGGTTGGCACAACTGCTCATCATGTGGCGGTCGTGGCGATGTCTCGTGAACCGGACGCAAAAGGGGACCGCCACAATTGCGGCAACGCCGATAACTATCATCGCAACCCTGAAACTCTTTTTGCGGAGAATGGCTTTCACTGGCGCAAAGGAGATAAACGCTCAACGCCGGCCGCTGGCGAGCAGGGTTGAACGAGTATGCCAGTAATTCTTAATCGCCTCATCAATGCTGGCACAATAAAAATCTTCCGGGTCACGCTTGAAGGTAAGATAAGCGACAACGGCCGCCGCCTCCTCACGCGTGAAAGCATCAAACCTTTCGCTCGCATGCTCAAACCAGATTCGCATTCCGTAACGCTGAGAATTGATTCGCTCTCGGCGAGTGTTGTCATCCAAGCCGTGAGTAAGCTGGAATACCGGATTAACATTACCCAAACGCCCGTCAACATCCGCCAGCATGTAGGCTGGCAGATAAAACCGAAACGCCTCGTGTGAAAAGAAGCTCAATGCCGACCCTAAACCATCTGGTGAGTGATCGATAAACTTCGCATCAAGACTGCGCCAATCGCGCTTGCCTTGGAAATCGCGCTCTACCCGAAATGGCTCGTCGCCCTCGTTGCTGCCGCGAAGCCGCTGGTCGCCAGGATACTCCACGTCTGCGAAAGCAGCGCATATCTGGTCTTTGAGTGCTTGGGTCGCGCTCATAGGGCGTTTAGTCGCCAACGACTAGTTCAGTGCGCCCAGCCGGCAAGCGGGGTTGAGCGTGAAGCTTGTATCCGAGCTGCGTCCCCGCACCGGGCGGAAACCCCGATTCGCGCCGCGAACGTTTCATTTCGGGAAACATACTTGTGGCGGCGTTGGTATTTTAGCCGGCATCTGACATCTCATAATAATGAAAATGGAGTGCTGCATCGTCTTTGAGACCACAACAGTCGTGGAACAAATCCACCACAAGTTGTGAGAGAAGTGCCGCCTCGGACGGCAGTGGTGAAATCTGATAGAGGATCTGCACAGGTAAATCAGGAAATAAAAATGGCCCAGTCATGGTCGCATCGTCAGGAGCGTGGAGGCCCCGTCGCGCAAAGAAGTCCCGAACGGTTCTTTCCTGGTCTGTATCATTCTGAAAAACGACCATTGCCCACATTGTGGTAACCGCCATCCGTGCGACCTGCACTGTGAGTCGCTCGTCCGGCATGCTCATCTTAAGCGTGAACGCTAGTCCGTGAGACTCGAACAGCATCGCCACAAATTTTCCAACCTCCGACAGCGTTCCTGTGACTGACTCATCGCGTTTTACCTTGGAGCGTTGAACGCGCTCACTGAAGTGCTGAAAGTTCTGCTTGTCGCGAGGGTGCAAAACGTCGATGAGATTCTTGCAACCCGGAGGCAACGTGAAACCCCGTTTCTTGTAGTTGACGAATTGCCCCATACGCGTAAAGCCGACTACTCGCAGGCGTTGAAAATACCGCCCCATTGCCACCCGGCCCCGGGCGGAGCGGATGATGAGTGCAGCGAACGTTTCATTTCGGGAAACATACTCGTGGCGGCGTTGGGAACGCAACTTTGGCGGCGGTTCGCTTGAGAGCAGAGCTTGCAGGGTGGCCGACCAGACCAATAACTCTTCATAAAGAAAAACTGCGGTCAACTCGGAGTCGCGATGAGCCAAAAACCGAAACTGAGAAAAATACCGGCTGCCAACCCAGCCACCGCAGCGAACAGCCCCACCACAAGTATCCGGCGCAACCATACGCTACTGCTTCCAAATCCTTTCTTGAACGCAACGGTTGAACCTACAATTCCGCAGATGCCTAAAAGCGCAGCGGCCGGCGGCGAATACCCAGGCACTAATCCTAGGAAGCCCCCTACAAGCCATCCGAAACTCATAAAGCACAGGAATGAGATCCCGATTGCGTATTTCTTATGATGCGTAGGCATAGCTAAAGGTCGTCGCCCGCCGCTGGCGAGCAGGGTTGAGCGAGTTGGTCAGGCATTTTTTCTTTTGGCTCTGCTCCTTGCTGTCGGACGGTCGACTTTGTCCGTTTCCAATATCTTTACCTGAATAACGTCTCCAACTCGTAAGGGAGCAACTGATTTCCATCTCAAGTGGACATCGTTCTTGGGATCGCGTCTAGCGGTCAGCCCTCCGACCGAGTAATGGATTTCCCTAGGTGTCTCGTTTGGTCGTGCTGGAACTGTCTTTCCGCCGAGCTTTCCGCAGGCAGTGACATGTGCGCTTAAGACGGTG
>JANYBF010000017.1 GCA_025360895.1 Verrucomicrobiota bacterium | reverse complement strand
CAATAGCCGGGGCGACGTCAACAAGGCCCGCGCTAAAGCGACGCGCTGTTTCTCGCCACCCGAAAGCTTGTTCACGCCGCGTCCCGCCAGCGATCGAATTTCCAAAACGTCGGTTACGTGGTCATAGCTGAACAAGTGTCCGTCGGCAGTTTTGCTCACGGCTTTGTGACCGTAGAGCAGGTTCTGCCGGACAGATAGATGCGGGAACAGCGCGAGGTCTTGGGGCACGTAGCCGATCTGCCGATGGCGGGCGGGCACATAACCGCCGGTGGTGGTATCGGTCAAGACATGGTCGTCGAGTTTGATGAACGCTGACTGGGGCCGGCGCAGGCCGGCGATCAAATCCAGCAACGAAGTTTTGCCGGCACCCGACGGTCCGCAGATGGCCGTTACCTGGCTGGTGATGGCAATATCCACTTCCAAAACGAAGTCGGCCAAGGGAAGCGCGATGGATTTCAAGAGCAGGTTCATTTAAACCTCCGTTTCCGACGCAGCAGAAGCTCACTGCTCCACACCGCGAGAAACGCCAGCCCCACCGACACCCCCAGCAGCCGAAAGGCGTTGGCATCCTGGCCAAGTTGCACGGATTGAAAAATGGCGAGGGAAAGTGTGGAGGTTTTCCCCGGGATGTTGCCGGCAATCATGATCGTCGCACCGAACTCGCCAAGGGCGCGGGCGAAGGCGAGAATCATTCCGGCCATGATGCCGCGCGACGCGAGCGGCAGCGTGATGGTGCAAAAGACGCGGAGGTTTCCCGCGCCCAGTGTGCGGGCGATTTGTTCCAGCCGGGGATTGACCTCCTCAAACGCCACCCGCGTCGAGCGCACGAGCAGCGGAAACGACATTACGCCGAGCGCAATCAACACCCCCCGCCAAGTGAATACAATGTCGAAGTCGAACTCCCGGTGCAAGAATCCGCCGACAGCGCTGCGGCGTCCGAGAAGTTTCAGCAGGATAAGCCCCGTTGCCACCGGCGGCATGACCAGCGGCAGGGAAATGATGGTTTCGACGAGTGATTTGCCCGGCCAGTCATACCGCGCCAACAGCCAGGCGACGCCCAACCCAAACGGCAGAATGATAACGGTACTAAGCGCTGAAACCCAGGCGGTGAACCAAACGATTTGCCATTCTTCGGTGCTCACTTGGGCGTGTTACTCACGAATGATGAAGCCGAACTTCTCAAAGACTTTTGCGACCTCCCCCGAGTTGAGATAGTTGAGAAACTTCTTCGCGGCTTCGGGGTGCTTCGTTTCCTTTACGACGGCCATCGGATAACTGATGGCCGGGCAGTCTTGAGCGGGGACTTCGTAGGCGACTTTGACCTTTTTGGAGATGGCCGCATCCGTTTTATAGACGATGCCCGCGTCAACATTGCCGGACTCAACCGCTGCCAGTGCCGCCCGGACATTTTCCGTTGGAATGACCTTGGCTTCAACCGCCGACCAGAGGTCTTGCTTCTGGAGATATTCCTTGGCGTAGATACCGGCGGGAACGGTTTTCGGTTCGGCAAGGGCGAGCCGCTTAACCTTGTCCGAGTTGAGGTCTTTCGCGTTTCCAATCGCGGCACCTCCTTCCGCCGCAACGACGATGACGAGTAAGTTCGACAATCGGCTCTTGCGGGTTTCCGGGAGAATCAACCCTTTCTTTTCCAGCCCATCCATTTTGGCTTCGTCGGCGGAAAAGAAAATGTCGGCGGGCGCACCTTCTTCAATTTGCCGGGCCAACATGCTGGACGCGCCGAGGTTGAAAGTGATTTTGTCGCCGGATTGTTTTTCGTAACGCGCGGCAATCTCCTTGAGGCTTTCGGTCAGACTGGCGGCGGCAAAAATGGTGATTTCCGCGGCGGACACGCCGAATACGAAGATCGAAATAACAAGGGCAAAGACGGTTTGTAAAATGGACTTCATAAGTGACAGGTTGGGCCTCACATTTCGAACAGATCCATACTGACGGCATAAAGACCAGTTGGCGTCGTCCGGTCGAGGTAAATGGTAGCGGGCGTTCCGAGTCCGAGCCGGCTGGTCTGATCCGCCGGTCCGCCTAGCGTTGTCGCAAAGGAGGCCAAGGTCCACGGGTCTTGTGGACGTTCGCGAAAGCGGACTTCGTAGGTCACCTGCGGAAAAGTCGGAAAATCGAGTTGCACCCGCGAGTTCGGCCCGCCGGGCAAGATCGATAATTGCGTGTTAAACGCCCAGCATGGAACGTGGATGGTAAGGGTATCGTTGCCATCAAACTCGAACGGGTATTGGTGAAGCGGCTCCGTTGCCGGCCCACCCAAAACACTGCCGTCAATATCGTAACGCGAACCGTGGCAGGGACAGAGGATGACAAATTCCGTGTTGTCGTACGTCGGCACCACACAACCCGCGTGGCGGCATTCACAGTCCAAAACATAAAAATTTCCGAATCCATCGCGGTTGATGATGAAGGGATAGAAGAGGCCATCCGGAAAGTCCGAACCAATCGGATTGATGCCCAGCCGGACCGAGCCGTAATCCTCTTGTAACGCGGGAAAATCGCTCAACCGAATCTTGAACACCGCCCCCTCCTGACCGGGAGGAAGCTCGCAATAGGCGAGCAGGTTGTGCCGGCAAAACTTTCCCGCCACCAGGGAAGTAGCGGTGCCGAAGGTCAGCAGCTTCACAAATCGGCGGCGGGGAATATTCATAAACGGCCATTCAATTGGACGGACCACAAGTCAATGCTCACAGCCTGACTTGAAACACTGGAGCAGCATCACCGCAGCAAATCAAAACAAGCACGTTATACTTTGTCAAATATAACGAATCGGCAGCGCGACTTGAAGCGTTTTAGGAGCGGAGCAACTTTTGCAGACGACGCCAAGAAGCGGCGGTCGAACTGAGCGCCGTGGATTGAATCTTCCGATACAAAGTGAGCGCCAGACGGCCGGCTGCGGTGACCTTCATCCCGCCGCCGGTTTTGCCGCCCCGTTCGGTGACGACGACGGGCTCGCGGAAACAGTCATTCATCGTGTTTACCAACGTCCACGCCCGCATGTAAGACATATCCAACCGCCGGGCGGCCTCGTTGAGCGAGCCGGTTTCAACGAGTAATTCAAGCAATTCCACCTTGCCCGGACCGAGCGCGATGGTTTTACCGCAGACGACGCGGAAGCGGGGCTTTAACCCCGGGGATTTCACAGAAGACTTGCCAGCCGTATTCCCATTGGAGGCGCGGCGCTTGGTCGGTTTCTTCATGTGGCCAATTCTAAGGAGATAAACCCCAATGCGTGAATCTTTTTCAAAACAACCTTCTATCGGACCGAAGCCGTTCTTGACGGGCGCGTGCGGCTTACCTACTCTCCTCGGCCCGTGGAACCGGGAAAACCCATCACGGATTTTCCATTTTGCGGCTCAAAAACACTTTTATGAACGTCACAGTCGAAAATTTGGCCCCCTGCAAAAAATTGGTGCGGGTGGAGTTGGATGCAGCCGCCGTGGATGCCGCCTTCGCGGCCATCGAGAAGGATTTTCAGAAGCAGGCCAATCTGCCCGGCTTCCGACCTGGCAAGGCGCCCATCCCCATGGTGGTTCGGAAATACGAGTCCGAAATCAAGGACGAGGTCAAACGCAAGTTGATCGGCGATTCTTACCGCCAAGCGCTCGAGGAGAAAAAGCTCGATGTGCTGGGGTACCCGGACATCGAGGAGATTCAATTTGGGCGCGGGCAGGCGTTGCAATTCGCCGCCACCTTGGAAACACCGCCCGAGTTTCAAATGCCGGAATACAAGGGACTGCCCCTCAAGCGCGAGGCAAAGGAAGTGTCCGAGGGGGACGTGGTGCGCGCCTTGGATTTGCTGCGCGAACGGCAGACGGATTTCAAGCCAGTCGAGCGGGTGTTGGCCAGCGGCGACATTGCCGTGGTCAATTACACCGGCACAAGCGATGGGCGGCCCCTCACCGAGATTGCGCCCACGGCCACGGGCCTGACGCAACAGCAGGGCTTCTGGGTGGAAATGAAGGCGGATTCATTCATCCCCGGCTTCGCGGATCAATTACTCGGGGCGAAGGTCGGCGACAAGCGCACGGTGAACGTGGACTTTCCGCCGGATTTTGTGAACAAGGAGTTGTCCGGGCACAAGGGTGTCTATGAAGTTGAAGTCGTTGAGGTCCGCGAGAAGGTCTTGCCTGCGCTGGACGACGCGTTTGCCAAGAGTTTCGAGGCGGAAAATCTGGAGAAGCTGCGCGAAGGCGTGCGGCGCGACCTAGAGAACGAATTGAAATTCAAGCAGAACAAGGATGTCCGGTCCCAGATCATCCGCGAGTTGCTTGGCAAGGTGAATTTTGAGTTGCCGGAGAGCGCGGTTGCAAACACGACCCGCAACATCGTCTATAATCTCGTGCAGGAAAACGCCAAACGCGGCGTGTCTCGCGACATCATCGAAAAAGAAAAGGACGCGATTTACTCCGCCGCTTCGGGTAATGCCAAGGAACAAGTGAAACTGTCGTTTCTCGTGCAGCGCATTGCGGAGAAGGAAGAGATCAAAGTCGCGCAGGAAGAAGTTTTACGGCGCATCCAGACGCTGGCGGGGATGTATCAGATCCCGCCGGAAAAATTCATCAAAGATTTGCAGAAGCGCAACGGCATCGTTGAAATCTACGACCAGCTCGCCCACGAAAAGGTCATGGAATTTTTGGAGAACAACGCCAAGATCGAGACCGTGCCTGCCACGGCGTAACCCAGTCGCCCCATGCTGAAACCGGTCAAAAGAACCAAAGCCGGGAAAGCAGGCGGCGACTTCGCCATCGTCGCGTCGCATTACAACGCCCGTTACGTGGACTCGATGCTGCTTGCCGCGCAGGTGGAACTGAAGCGCGCCGGGGCGAAAGTGCAGGTCGTGCGCGTGCCGGGGGCCTATGAAATTCCGGTGGTAGCCGCTAAACTCACCACCATTCACCCGAGACCGGCAGCTATTATCTGCCTCGGCGTCATTTTGCGGGGCGAAACAACCCACGCGGCCCACATCGGCGAAGCGGTGAGCCGGGCACTGATGGAAATTCAGGTCACCAGTGGCGTGCCGGTGATCCATGAAGTGTTGCTGTTGGAGAACGAGTTGCAGGCAAAAGAGCGCTGCCTCGACCCAAAGCACAATCGAGGTCTGGAATCCGCCCAGACGGCCCTTAAAATGGCGCGGGTGATGAACGGTTTGGAATCGAAGCCGTTTTGAAGAAACCCTATAAGCGCGCGTCAAAACTATGATGAGCAGGGGTGAATGTTATGACGCGAGCTTGCTCCCTCGGCGGGAATTGTTAAACTGTCGTTGCTTTTTTAACCTACAAAAAATAAAAACTATGAAATTGAATCAATCGTTGGCTCTGGTCGCTGGCTTTACCGCTGCGTTGCAATTCGCGACCGCAGGTAATATCACTGGCAAAGTCACCCTTAAGGGCACGGCGCCGGCAGAAAAGGACATCACGGGCGTCACCGATGCCGCCTGTAGCGCCGGCCACACCACGCCCATGAAGACCCGCTTTTTCGTAGTCGGATCAGGCGGTGAACTCGCGGATACCGTGGTCATTCTCAAGGGCGTCCCCAATGCAAAGTCCACCGGCGACACCGCCGCCCCGCTGCTGATTGACCAAAAAGGCTGCGAATACGTTCCCTACGTTGGCGCCGTGCAAACCGGCCAGAAAATCCTCGTCAAAAATTCCGACCAAACCATGCACAACATCCATCCCAGCCCGGCCAATACCGCCGGCGGGAATAAAGAGGAGAACAAGGCCCAGTTCGCCGGCGCCGCAGATTTAACCTTCACCTTTCCGGCAACTGAAAACTTCCTCAAATTCAAGTGTGATGTGCATCCGTGGATGTTCTCCTACATCACCGTCGTCGATCATCCCTACTTCGCCGTGACCGGCAAGGATGGCGCGTTTACAATCAAAGACGTGCCCGCCGGTAAATATAAGATCGTAGCGTTGCACCGCAAAGCCGCACCCGCCGGGATCGAGCAGGACATCGAAGTGACGGCGGACGGCGCGAAGACGGACTTCGCATTGGAAGCGAAGTAATTGATCCGATTTTAGAAAACCGCTGCGGCTGGAAAGGCGCAGCGGTTTTCCTTTTCATCCTCATCCTCGTTTATAAATGACGGAGCCCCGTTTCAACCCATGGCTGCATCGCTTCGCCGTCCTGACGGCGCTGGCGACGTTGACGTTGCTCGGCGTGGGGGGGCTTGTGACGAGCCACGGCGTGGGCATGGCAGTGCCGGACTGGCCGAATACTTACGGTTACAACATGTTTTTATTTCCTCCCTCGAAATGGGTGGGTGGAATTTTTTACGAACATTCGCACCGGCTTGTTGCTTCCGGGGTGGGCCTGCTCACGACGATCCTCGCAGGATGGCTTTGGTTCGCGGAATCGCGCCGATGGCTGCGGTGGTTGGGTGTGATCGCGTTTTTTGGCGTGGTATTGCAAGGCGTGCTGGGCGGGCTGCGCGTGGTACTCTTCAAGGATCAGATCGGGATTTTTCACGCAGCGCTGGCGCAAATTTTCTTTACCCTAGTTTGCGCATTGGCACTGTTCACGAGCCGTTGGTGGACGGATGGAGCGGGCAGTTCTGTGCCCGCCGACCGCGCGGACGGAGTGGCGCGTTCCGCTTGGGCGAATTTGCGCCACCTTTTTCTTTTCACAACGATTTTAATTTTCCTCCAACTCATTCTCGGGGCCACGATGCGGCATCAGCACGCTGGGTTGGCGATTCCCGATTTCCCGCTGGCGTACGGCAAACTCTGGCCGAATATGAGTTCCGCGGCGGTGGTGCAGTACAATCAGCAGCGGTTGGAAATCACGGCGGCCAATGCCATCACTCCTTTTCAAGTCGGACTGCAAATGGTTCACCGGCTCACGGCGCTGGTGATTTTGGTTTACCTGAGTGCCATGGTCTGGCGTAGCCGCCGACGTGAGGAGGCGGATTCTCGCGCAGTGGTTAAAGCTCCGCTTTCCTACGTCGGCGGCTACCATTGTGCGGTGTTGCGCAAGCTCGCCGTGTTCTTGCTGACGTTGATTCTCGTACAAGCCAGCCTAGGCGCTTGGACAATCTGGTCGAACAAGGCGGCCGATGTGGTCACGGCGCATGTGTTAATCGGGGCACTTTCGCTCGTGACAGGCGTGTTCGGTTGCCTTATCTGTTTCCGCCGTCCGGCAGGAAATGCGGGCCCGGTTGCTTCGACATCCCAAGTAGTGCGACCGAACGCGCGCTTTTCCGCCAGCGTCAACCTGTGAACAACGCCACGACACCCGAATTTGTGCAAACCGCCACGCCGGCCAAAGGCTGGGTGGCCGTGTACGCCGATCTGATCAAAGCCCGGCTCACCCTGCTGGTGTTACTCACGACCTTGGTGGGGTTTTACATCGGGTTTCAAGGGCCGCTGGATTATTTGCTGATGTTTCACGCGTTGTTCGGCACGGCGCTGGTCGCAAGCGGGGCGGCGGCGTTGAACCAATTGCTCGAACGCGAACACGACGCCAAAATGCGGCGCACGGCCGGCCGGCCGCTGCCTTCTGGCCGGTTGCAACCAGTGACGGTAATGCTCTTCGGTGGCGTCTGCGCCTTGATTGGGACAATTTATCTGGCGCTGTTGGTGAATCCCCTGACGAGCGTGCTGGGGGCAATTTCGCTGGTCAGCTATCTGTTCATTTACACGCCGCTCAAGCGGATGACGTGGCTGAACACAGCGGTCGGCGCGGTGCCGGGCGCGTTGCCACCGTTGATGGGTTGGGCGGCGGCGCGCGGCGAATTGACCGGTGGTGGCTGGGCGTTGTTTGCGATTCTGGCGTTCTGGCAAATGCCGCACTTCTTCGCCATCGCGTGGATTTACAAGGATGAGTACGCGAAGGCCGGGTTTCAGATGTTGCCGGCGGTGGATCCGGACGGCAGCCGGACGGCCCAACAATCCGTGAGTCACACCCTGGGTTTGTTACCGGTGAGTCTCTGTCCGTTCCTCTTTCATCTGGCGGGGCCGGTGTATCTGGTGGGTGCGATTCTGCTGGGCAGCGCGTATTTGTGGTACGCGATTCAGTTTGCGAAGCGGCTCGATATTCCGAGTGCGAAGAAACTATTTTTTACTTCGATAATTTATCTGCCCCTGCTGTTAATCGTACTGGTGGCGGACAAGGTGAAGTGATTTCCGTGGGGGTCGGAAACCGGTGAACCGGTTTTCCACCCGACCCGGTGTTCAACGGGTTAAAGCCCGGTGTGAATGAGACATTTTGGGCAGCGGCCCGCCAAACCGCAGTCGGGCGTTGACATGACGGGCAGAGATTCGTTTTACTTATGCCCTTAAATTAGCGGGGCAGGCAATTTTTGGATGGTGGTCAGAAAATAACTCGAAAGCAAATGCAGGCAACTACTCATAACGTGGCGCACGGTGGCGCCGATGAAGCGCATCATCACGAGCCGGGCTTCATGCAGAAGTACGTCTTTTCCACCGACCACAAGATGATCGGCATCCAGTACGGCCTTACTGCGCTGGTTTTTCTGTTATTTGGATTTTGCCTCATGCTCTGCATGCGCTGGCAAATCGCGCATCCGGGCCAGCCGATTCCGTTGGTGGGTCATTTGCTAGAACGGGTGCTCGGTGATGTGGCGAAAGACGGCAAAATGTCGCCCGACCTGTATAATTCCTTCGGCGCCATGCACGGAACGATCATGGTGTTCCTTGCAATCGTGCCGCTGGCGTTCGGCGCGTTTGGCAATTACGTCGTGCCGTTGCAAATCGGTGCACCCGACATGGCCTTCCCGCGGGTTAACATGGCCAGCTACCAATTCTACGTGCTGGGCGGTATCATCATGTTCGTCAGCTTCTTCATTCCCGGCGGCGCCGCACAGGCGGGGTGGACGTCTTATTCACCGCTGGCAACCTCGATTCCCACTCACGGCCAAGCGTTTTGGCTTATTGGCATGGTGTTTCTGATTTCGTCCTCGCTGCTGGGCGCGGTGAATTTTATTGCGACCATTATTCAACTCCGCGCGCCGGGCATGACTTGGATGCGGTTGCCGTTTTTCGTTTGGGCGCAGTTCGTGACGGGCTTTCTATTGCTGCTGGCGTTTCCGCCATTGGAAGCCGCCGGCGTAATGCAGTTGATGGACAATCTTTTTGGCACGAGCTTTTTTCTACCGACCGGTCTGGCCGTGGGCGGCCGGCTGGCGGACATCAGCGGCGGCGGCAGCCCGTTGTTGTGGCAGCATTTGTTCTGGTTTCTCGGGCATCCCGAGGTTTACGTGCTGATCCTCCCGGGGATGGGCATCGTTTGCGAGATTATCGCTAACAACACCCGCAAGACGATCTGGGGCTATAAGTCGCTCGTTTATTCCGTGCTGGCCATCGGTTTCCTGTCCTTCATCGTCTGGGCTCATCACATGTATCTGACGGGCATGGGCACAAAAATCTCCGCATTCTTTCAGACGACGACAATGATCATTTCGATTCCATCGGTGATATTGTTGACCTGCTTCTTCATCTCGCTCTGGGGCGGCTCCATCCGGTTTAACACGCCGATGCTCTTCGCCCTGGCGTTTCTTCCGATGTTTGGCATTGGTGGTCTGACCGGTCTGCCGCTCGGACTCGCGGCGGCGGATTTGCACCTGCATGACACGTATTACGTCATTGCCCACTTTCACTATGTTGTCGCCCCGGGGACGATTTTTGCGATGTTCGCGGGTGTCTATTATTGGTATCCAAAAATGACGGGACGGATGATGAGCGAATTTTGGGGTAAAGTTCATTTCGTCGGTTCCTTCATTTTCATGAACATCGTATTTCAGCCGATGTTCTTCCAAGGCATGGCGGGAATGATTCGCCGGATGGCGGACGGGGGTGCCAATTATTCAGCGGCCCACAATCCGGGAGCGATTGGTGGCTTGAGCGCATCCATGATGGGCCTGCATTCGGTCATCCTCTGGGGCGCGGTGGGCTTGGCGGTCTCGCAAATTCCGTTCATCCTCAATGTCTTTATCAGCATGAAGAATGGCAAGCCGGCCAATGACAATCCGTGGGACGCAACCACGCTCGAATGGCAGACGCCCACCCCGCCGCCGCACGGGAATTTCGCTCACGCCCCAACGGTGTATCGGGGGCCGTATGAATACAGCCAGCCCGGCGCGAAGAAGGATTTTACCCCGCAGAATCAGGCGTAAACCGAACTCAGAACATTCATGGAAATCCCCTATACTACAAAGCCGCGCCCCGACACCGGGCTTTACAACGCCAAGGTCGGCATCTGGCTCTTCCTTGCTTCAGAAGTGATGTTGTTCGGCGCGCTCTTTTCATCCTACATCCTGCTGCGCGTCGGCGCGTTCGTGGAAAACTGGCCGCATGGGTTGCTCAACGTCCCGATTGGTACCGTCAACACGATCGTCCTCATCGTCTCCTCCATCACGGTGGTGATGGCTTGGGCGTCGTTGAAGATGAAAAATTTTGGCAAATTCAAATTCTATCAGGCCATTACCGTGTTGTGCGCGCTGATGTTCTTGGGGATTAAATCCTTTGAGTATCGCGACAAATTCACCCACTACGAAGTCTGGAAAACGGACGGCACCCGGATGACTGGCCACATCGAAGGCAAACCGATGTTTCTGACGCTCGCCAAGGTCAAAGCTGCCGGTAAGGAGAAGATTGGATTCATTCCGGACCCCTATCATTACTCGGCTAGCAAAGAAGTAAAACACACGGCCAAAGAACACCCCGGCGAACACAAGACTGTGGAAATTGCCGTTTCTGAAATCAAGCGTCTCTCCGCTTTTGTGCCAGCCCACAGCACCTACTTCGCAATCTACTTTACCCTTACGGCGCTGCACGGGTTACATGTTTTGGGCGGGGCGATCGTGATCGGCTTCCTGTTCGGCCCCGGCAGTAAAATGTGGCATTCCGACCCGGAACGCTTTACCAATCGCGTCGAAGTCGCAGGCTTGTTCTGGCACTTCGTTGACTTGGTCTGGATTTTCCTGTTCCCCGTTCTATATTTGCTTTGAGATTTTATGAGCGAACATCCCTACGACATTTCCAAACACATTCGCGGCTACCTCATCATCGGTGGTGCGCTGATCCTCGGCACGGTGTTGACGGTGTTGGCGTCTTTCATTGATCTCGGCCATCACTGGAATGTGGTTCTGGCGCTGGTCATCGCGACGGTGAAGGCTTCCCTGGTGGCACTCTATTTCATGCATCTCATTTCCGAGAAACAGTTGATCTACACCGTGCTGGGCTTCACCGCATTTTTCTTCATCGGCCTGATGTTCATCACCATTGCGGCCTACCATGATCATCCGGCGCTGACCACCACCAATTGATCTTATGTCCCTAAAAGCCTTCCACGTCATTTTCATTACTGCGGCGAGCACGCTGGCGTTTGGCTGTGGGCTTTGGTTGTTGCGTGTCTATCGCTCGCCAGAAGGCGCGGCCAGTGATCTGAAGTGGGCCGTTGCATCCATCGTCTGTGGTCTCGGGCTGCTGGTCTATGAAGGTTTTTTCTTAAAAAAATTAAGGAAGGAGAGTTTTCTATGAACTGGCGTTTGGCAAAAATCTTTCTGCTCACCGGTGCGCTTGCGCTCGTGACGAAATCATCCGTGCTGGCTTGCGCTACCTGCTACGGTGCGTCGGATTCTCCGCTTGCACAGGGTATGAACTGGGGCATCGCGACATTGCTTGGCGTTATCGCTTCGGTTCTGGCTGGAGTCGTCGCCTTTTTTGTCCACGTCGGAGTCCGGGCGGCGAAGGTGAACGCCAGCGAACCAATTCAAACTGAAAAAACCCCATGATGGATTTCTTTTCCAAAATATTGTTCCTGCCTGTGCTGGCCGGTGAAAATGGCCAGGCGGTGGATGATTTGATCATCTATGTCCATTGGTTGATGATTCTGCTGTTTGTTGGCTGGTTCTCTTACTTTGTTTACACCCTGTGGCGGTTCAACGTGAAGCGCCACCCCAAGGCGGATCATGTGGGCGTCCGCAGCCATGCGTCCAGTTACATTGAGATCGCCGTCGTCGTCGCCGAATTGGTGCTGCTGATTGGTTTCGCGATTCCGATGTGGGCCAAAGCCTCGAACGTGACAAAGCTGCCCGACTACAAGGACGCCACCACCATTCAGATCGTCGCCCAGCAATTTGCCTGGAATGCGCGCTATGCCGGCAAGGACGGCGTGTTCGGCAAACAGGACATGACGCAGGTGGCCGAGAACAATCTCTTCGGGGTCCGGGCCGACGATGCCAACGGCAAGGACGATGTGCAGGTGCTGAATGAAATTCATGTCCCGGTGGGCAAACCCATCATCTGTCAGGTCAGTTCCAAGGACGTGATTCATTCGTTCAAGGTCATTGCCTTGCGCGTGACGCAGGATGCGATTCCCGGCATGCGGATTCCCTGCTGGTTCAAGGCGACGAAGGAAGGCCGCTACCAGATCAACTGTGCTCAGCTTTGCGGCAATGGCCATTCCAGCATGAGCGGTGGCTTCCTCGTCGTGGAAAGCCAGGAAGCCTACGATAAATGGCTCACCTCCAAGACGGGTGGCGCTGCGAGCTTCGAGTAGGTTAAACGCGCGCTACGCTCCGACCGGCTGAATCCAGGACAAACACCTGTGCCGCACCGACGAAGCCGGATATGGATCAAACCACGCAAAAACTCTCCCGCACGATTTGGGTCGGCGTCGGTTTGCTCGTCGTGATTCTTGCTACGTCGTTCGTCCTTTCCCGCCTCCAAAGTAAACGGCAACCGGCAAGCAGGCTGCCCGTAATCGGCCCCGTCGCTGATTTCACGCTCACGAACCAGGTCGGTCAAAGCGTCACCCTCGCGAACTTGCGCGGTAAGGTTTGGGTGGCCGACATCATCTTTACCCGCTGCCCCGGTCCGTGTGCACGCATGACGAAGCAGATGGAATCGCTACAAGCCGCCTTGCCGGCAGACAACCGGGCCAAACTCGTCTCGCTAACCACCGACCCGGAATTCGACACGCCCGAAGTTTTGAAAAAATACGCGACGCGCTTTAACGCCAACACCGATCGATGGAGTTTTCTAACCGGTTCGAAGAAGGAAATCGCCGCTCTGGGTATGGACAGTCTCAAGCTCACCGCTGTTGAAAAGAAGCCCGAAGAACGCACGGATGCCGATGACCTATTCATCCACAGCACTATCTTCGTCGTCGTGGATAAACAGGGCCGGCTGCGCGGCGCCTTTGAAACGGGCGGTGACGGTGTGGAATGGACAAACGTCCAACCCGCCATCGTTTCCGCCATCCGGCAACTCGAACGCGAGCGATGAGTTTTACCGACCTTCCAGCAGTCAACGCCTGCCTCAACGGACTCAGCACAGTGCTGCTCTCGGCCGGTTATGTTTTCATCAAACGCGGCAACAAAATCGCGCATCGGAACTGCATGATCGCTGCGTTGGTGACTTCGACTGTCTTTCTCGTTTGCTACCTCACCTATCATTACCAGATGAAGCAGGTTTACGGGGAGGCTCACACCCGTTTTCTGGATCCGGCATGGTTTCGCCCCATTTACCTGGCAATTCTGTTTACCCACCTAGTCGGCGCATTCGCCATCGTGCCGCTGGTGATAATAACCACCACGCGGGCGTTACGGGAACGCTTTGATGCCCACAAGAAAATCGCCCGCTGGACCTGGCCGGTCTGGATGTACGTCTCGGTGACCGGCGTGGTGATTTACCTTTTGCTCTACCAAGTCTTTCCCCAACGGTAGGAAGTCTATTGTTGGGATCTGTCCCTCTCTACGCGTTTTTTACGACCAAAGAAAGCCTTGCGGTCGTTCGTTCGAGGGTGATAGAAAATAGTTGTCTTTGAAATCTCCTCTCGATGTTTTGGAGACTTCGTTCTTTATCAGCTTAAATTTGCGTAGCTATTGGCAGCTACGTGTTCCCGGAAAAACCGACCAACTCTCTCCGCATGGGGAAAGACAGTTTTCTACAAGATACAACGCCAAGGCACGCCCAGCCGGGCGCCACCTTGCGTGCATCTTGTAGGGGCGCCTTGGTCGGTGCCTTCCGGGAGGTGCGCGGGTGTGCGCCTCTAGCTTTTCCGGGGAAATCAAAATCAGTCAGTCAACAAGTAATAATTGTTCACTATGAAAACCCCGCATATCTTTTACCGGTTTCTTTGTTGTTTCTTCGCCGTGTATCTGGCGCTGCCTGCGGCCACGGTCGCGCAGTTGTTGCTGACCCCCACCTACGTTTCCGACGACGAACACGGTGCGCGTGACGCTCACCGGAGCTTCTTCGACCAATGCGTATCTCATTCTTGCCACGCCGTTGTTGGACACGGATCCGGCGGGCTGGCAGCGCGTGATGACCGGGACAGTGGGGCAAACAACGTTTAATCTCACCAAGACGACGAACGCCTCCGCGTTTTACATCGCGAGCGATGTGCCCAATCCCACACCGACGGTCGCCACGCCGAACATTAATCCTGGGGGTGGGAGTTACAGTGGGCCAACGAATGTGACGATCACCTGTGCGACGGATGACGCTGCGGTTTATTACACCACGAACGGCAGCACGCCGACGACGCTCGACAACTACCTTTACAATGGTGGGAGCGTTTATCTTGCCCGCGTGGTGACATTGAAGGCCAAGGCGTTCAAAAGCGGCTACAACGACAGTGCGGTGGCGAGTGCGACTTACACGATCAATTCCGGCCCGGGTGTCAACGCGGGCGCACAGCAGGTTTTGGTAAGCAGTTCCACGACCCTTGCCGGTTTCGTGACGGATGATGGTTTGACCGGCGGCGGAACCCGCTTCACGAACTGGAGCAAGCTTTCCGGGCCGGGCACGGTCACGTTTGGCAATGCGAATCTCACCAATTCGTCCGCGACGTTTGGGGCGAACGGCATCTACGTTTTGCAACTGCGGGCGAGCGCCGGGCAATACACCAATTCCAGTGAGATCACGATTGGAGTTAATCCCACCCTCTCCGTCTTCATTTCCGCGCCCGCGACGGGTTCGGGCTACACCGTGCCGACGAACCTTTTGTTGCAAGCGACGGCGGAATGCACCAGTGGCAGCGTGACGCAGTTGTTGTTTTACACCGGTACCACGCTGATTGGCGTGGCGAGCAATCTGGTGAGTGGCGGGTTTGGCTACGAGTGGCGCAGTGTGCCCGAGGGAAATCATACGTTGACGGCGGTGGCGAGAAGTGATGACGTAAATAATTTCAGTCTGGCGTCTGATCCTGTTTCCATCGCGGTGAACTGGCCGACGAATGTGGGGCAGGTCGCGTTTGCGTTGAACGATTTGCAGATTCCGGTGGCGGGTTTTCCAATTGCCGTCAATCGCGTTTATGACACGCGCTATGGGAATAGCGGCAGCTTCGGGAATAATGGGCGGTTGGATGCGGAGAACATCAAGATTGAAGTCGGCTCGTTGACATACGGCTGGCAGGGACTCGCCGGATTGCTAAAGTGTGTGCGGGAATCTTCCCCGCATGTGGTGACGGTTTCATTTAGTGAGGGCGAGCAGTATTACTTTGTGCCGCAGGTGCAGTTCAACCTGAGCGGCAACAGTTGTGTGAACGCGCCCAATCCGAACGGTTTCAACTACGTGTTCGCAAGTTTGGTCTTCGCCTCCGCCAACGGACAAGGGGCGTTGACCGTAAACTCTCCGGCCGAACTTGGGCTGGCGGCGGATGGTTATTCACCCGGCGATGGTTGTGTGGAGCCGTGGGGCAGCACGGTGCATCTGGCGACGTTCGAGGATGATATTTTCCAAACCTGCAGCGTCTTGGACACGGATTGGAATCCCGCGCCGACAGACTTCACCTTCACCGCGCCGGACGGGGCGCAATACACCTTTTCAGCGGATGGAACTTTGGCAAGCAAGACAGATCGCAACGGCAATTCGGTTTCTTACAGTTCTGGCGGCATCGTTCATTCCAGTGGCAAACAAGTCGCCTTCACGCGGGACGGCAACAACCGGATCACGGAAATTTACGATCCTATCGCGCTCAACACGTCCGGCACCAATGTGCTCAAATACGCTTATGATGGCATCGGCAATTTGACCAATGTGGCGCGTTTGATTCAACGCAGCCCCGCTGTTTACGAAAACACGGTTTATGCCTACACCAACACCTGCCCGTAATCGTCATAGGTCGCGCTCGTGGCGCTGCCAACCTCGTTCGTCTGGCCGATCAACTGGTCGTCAGCA
>JANYBF010000001.1 GCA_025360895.1 Verrucomicrobiota bacterium | reverse complement strand
CTTGCCAACACTTCAAACTAACCCATCCAGCCCGCAGCCTCGTTCTCGGGTGCAAAGGGGTTATTCGGAACCGCCGCGTACTATCCGAATTCTGTTGAATTCGGTGGCGACCTGAATATAAGGTGATCCACTCCTTTCTACGCGAGGTGCTTGTGCCGCACTGTTTCAGAAGGTTTGCAGCATTTTGCTTCGGCGTGACGCTCGGTTTAGCGTTCACGGCGTCAGCGCAGATTTTTTCCCCGTTGCACATTTTCAGCAAGGCGACTGATTCCGCCGCGCCGCTGACACAAGGCGTGGATGGCACTTTGTACGGCGTCTCGGCCTCGGGCGGAGTTTGGGGACCTCCTGGCTACGGGACGGTGTTCAAGGTGCAACCCGATGGCACGGGCTTTGATATCCTTTACAGTTTCACCAATGGCAGCGATGGTTCCGGGCCGGTGGCGGGACTTACGGTGTCTGGTAACACGCTGTATGGGACAGCGAAGAACGGCGGCAGCGGCGGGCATGGAACCGTGTTCAAGCTCAATACGGATGGCACGGGCTTTGCCACGCTTTACAGTTTCACCGCTTACAATAACTCGGGCACCAACAGTGATGGGGCCAATCCGGTAGCCAGCCTGGTCTTGTCAGGTAACACGTTGTATGGGACTGCGTCAGTAGGCGGCAGCCACAACAGCGTCGGAACGGTTTTCAAGGTCAACACCGACGGCACCGGCTTTACCGTGCTTTACACTTTCAGCGGCCTGGTGAGAAGCATTGATGGGGCGCGCCCGATGGCGGGCATGGTGTTGTCCGGCAGCACGCTCTATGGGACGACGGAGGCTGGCGGCACCAACGGTTATGGGACTTTATTCAAGATTGACACCAGCGGTACTGGTTTTGCCACTTTGCACGCTTTCCCTGCGACGGTCTCGGGCACGAACAGCGACGGGATGCAGCCGGAAGCCGGCCTGGTTCTCTCCGGCGGCATTCTTTATGGCACGGCCTCGCTCGGCGGCAGTGGCCACGGAACGGTGTTCCGCTTAAACGCTGACGGCTCCAGCTTTACCAATGTTTACAATTTTACGAACGGCATTGACGGGAGCACTCCGGTGGCTGCCTTGGCGCAGTCGGGCGGCACGCTGTATGGGACGGCGAGTTCCGGTGGCAAGTTCCCCGGTTGGGGTACCGTATTCAAGCTCAACATCGATGGCACCGGCTTCACCAACCTTTACAATTTCGACCCAGGCCCGCTCGGCAACCTCGGGACTATGCCAAAAGCGGGGCTGGTCCTGTCAGGTGGCGTGCTATACGGGACAACGGCAGCAACCGACGGTCATAGTGGCGGAATTGTGTTCAAGCTTAACACCGACGGCTCAGGCTTCACGGTGCTCACTGACGGCGGCGATGGCGCGCAACCGCAAGGCGGCCTGGTGTTAGCGGGCGACTCGTTTTACGGAACAGCCTCCGCTGGCGGCCGGTCGGGCTCGGGAGTTGTGTTCAAAGTTAATACCAATGGTTCTGGGTATGCCACTCTCCACACGTTCAGTGCGGCAACTTACGACCCGGCATCCGGAGGTAATTTTTTTACGAATAACGATGGGGCCACTCCCCTGGGGACCCTGGCTTCATCCGGCGACGTGCTTTACGGCGTGACGAAGATTGGCGGGACTTTCGGCGTTGGAGCCATTTTCCGGATTAACACGGACGGCACGAGCTTCACGAATCTTTACAGTTTCACTTATGGCGTGGGTGGAGGGTTCCCCCTGGCCGGCCTGGTTTCGTCCGGCGGCACGCTGTACGGAACGACGTCGGCAAGTGGCAGCGCTCCGGCTGCATCAGCCATATTCAAGATCAACACCGACGGAACGGGCTTTGCCCCGATCCATAACTTCAGCCCTCTGGTCAATGGCACGAACAGTGACGGTTCAGTCCCGCAATCCGGCCTGGTCCTGACCGCGGGCACGTTATACGGGACGACTTACAACGACGGCCCAGGCGGCGGTGGAACGCTTTTCAAGCTCAATACCAACGGAACGGGCTTCACCGCGTTTTATAGTTTCGCCACGCCTCTCCGTCTGACCAACAACGACCCCTATGGGGCCAATCCCGCTGGCGGCTTGATCGTGTCCGGCAATACGCTCTATGGGACGACGCTGGCCGGCCCGCCGCTCGACCTCGACCCAAAAGCGCTCGGGGGCCCCGGCACAGTGTTCAAGGTCAATACCGATGGGACTGGCCTTGAGACAGTGTACCAGTTCACCAACACCTTTGGCGGGTCTACACCGAAAGCAGCCTTGGCGCTGTCGGGGGGCACGTTGTATGGCACCGCCTCGGAGGGGGGCAACGGAGGTGCCGGCACGGTTTTTCAAGTCAACACGGACGGGACAGGCTTCGCAACCCTGCACACTTTTCCTTTCCAACAAGGCACGCCGGCGGGAGACCTGGTGGTAGTTGGCGATACCGTTTATGGGACATCTGAGTTTGGCGCGCCCGTTTCGGCGAGCTCACTCACCGGTTCGGGATCGGTGTTCGCGATAACTCCGACCGCCACGCCCTCGATCCAGTTCACCGCCAACCCGACCAACAGCATACCGCCGCAAGCCGTGCAATTCAGCGCGCCCGGGGTTGACGACAAAGGCAATATCATCGTTGCGTGGTATTGGAATTTCGGCGACATAACGCCTACCTTCATCATCACCACGAATCGCAGTGGTTCGCTGGTGACTAACTACCTCAGCACGCAGAATCCATTGCACACCTATACCAATAACGGCCCGTTCTTTCCCACCCTCACGGCAGTGAACATCAATGGCACCTCCAATATCATCGGTTCCGGCCCCGTCATCGCTATAATTTATCCGAGTTCGATTCTCAACGGCGGGTTTGAAACGGGAACTTTCACCAACTGGACCTCGAGCGGGGCCTTCGGCAGCCAATCCATTTCAACGGCTGCCAATTACCGCCACTCGGGCACATACGGCGCTCAATTGTCTGCCAGCGGGTCGCTCAGGTATCTTTCCCAAACACTCTCCACGACCCCCAGTTCGATTTATTCGATATCGTTCTGGCTGCACAATCCCATCAGCAAAACCAATAACGAGTTTCTGGTGTCGTGGAACGGCAACGTGTTGCTGGATATGACGAATCTTCCCATCACCGGCTGGACCAACATCCAACTGATGGTAACGGCGACGGCAAGCACTGCGGTCCTGGAATTCGGATACCGCAACGACACCGCGTATTTCGGTCTGGACGAGGTCAGCGTCTCGTCGGCGCAACCCCTTGGCATCGCCAGCATCAGCCTCTCCGGCAGGAGTCTGGTGCTCAACGGTGCTGGCGGGCAGTCCGGTAGGACCTATGTTGTGCTGATGGCCACGAACCTAACGCAGCCGTTCAACCAGTGGACTCCGGTGGCGACCAACGTTGCAGCCGCGGACGGGAATTTCAGCATCACCGCCACCAATGCTGCGACTCCGAACGACCCGCAGCGGTTTTACATTCTTCAGTCGCAATAATTCAGAGCCAGAGGTGCATCCGAGGCGCTCGGAGAATGGAGTCGAGTTGCGGGGGAGCTTCATCATCAGGCCCATCTCGATTCGCCAGAGTTGAACGCGGAACCTGGATTCCAATCGGGTCAGCCATCCTGGAAAGTCTCCCTAATACCCAAGTGAGGGCGACTCTACTTTAGTTTTTTCACCAGGACTTTGGAGTTGCGGCCGGATTGTTCGTATTTCTCACGGCGGCCGGGAGGCAAATCGGTGGGTGAGCCTTCGACGAAGCCGCCTTTGGATTGG
>JANYBF010000651.1 GCA_025360895.1 Verrucomicrobiota bacterium | reverse complement strand
TCGCGTGGTGGCAACTCGCACCGCGTCGCGACCTAGTTGGTGGGGAGAGTCAGGCGCTACCGGTCATCGAGAACGGTCCTGCCATCGCCCCGGCCTTGTGCCTCGCAAAGCCGGGGGAACGCTACGTGATCTATCTCCGCGCCGGCGGCCGGGCGAACGTCCAGCTTGCGCCCGGCAAATACCGGGTCGAACGTTTCAATCCGCGCACGGGCGAATCCTCGAAACTTCCAGAGGCCACCGGCGGTGCGGCCTGGACTTCGCCGGCCGTGCCGGATACGGAAAACTGGGTGTTCTGGCTGGAAAACAAACGCTGAATCAACCTGAGCAACAAGTTGTGCGGCATTCAGGCCGGAGCCGGTCGCTACTGCCCGCTTGGTGTTTCATCCGCATCGGCCATCGGGCGCAGCTCAGTTTATTGCAGGTGGCGCTGGTCGCGCTGCGACCAGCCCGTCCGCGTGGAGCGGACGGAATGGAGTTGCTGGACCCAGTTCTGGCGCCGCTTGGCGCGGCGCTACGGCTCGCAGCGCGAGCCGTTCCACCACTCGTGCTCCGCCGGCATTGCAATATACTGAAATGCGCCCTCGGCCCTCTCCCCCTCCATTCGGGCAGTGACGCCGCCGGCGCGAGCCGGTTAGAGTCTGAATCGTCAATCGAACAAAACCCAAATGACCCACTGATGAAATCAACCAGCCGATTTGTGTTCTTACCGGTGGCCGGCCTGGCCTTTTGTATCTGGTCGGCTTCCGCGGGCTTTGCCTCCGCGCAATCGGTGACGATTGATACCAGCCCCGCCGGCCGGCGCCAGACCATGGATGGTTTTGGTTCGTGCCTCGCCGGCACCGAGGCGCAGCAGGCGTGGTGGCAGGCGCTTTACTTCGATGATCTGCAAGCGAGCATCCTGCGCATGGACCTGACCCCGAAGTTCAAGTCGCCTTACAACGGCCAGAACGGCACTTACAACTCGCCGTGGTATCACAACAACCCGGCCTTGCCCGGTCCCGGCAACAATAACGTCCGCGTTTATACGAACGCCAGCAGCTACACGAACCTCTTCAACGGCTGGAGCGCGCCCATTGCGGTCATGGGACCGAACATAAACCAGAACACGAATTATTTTGATTACAACAACGCAGGCCCGCGCACTGCCGGCCTGGCCGCAAAGGCCGGCGCGAGTCGGAGCAACCAGCTCGGCGGCTTCAAGCTCATCGGCTCGCTCTGGTCGCCCGCGCCGTGGGTGAAGGTCACTTCCGGCAACACCAGCGCTGGCCATTCCTCCCCGCTGCCTCTGGACGGCACGCCCTGGCCGTTCATCTGGTTCGATAATTTCTCCGGCGGCAAACTTGACACCTCGGGCACCGCCCGCACCGAGTTCAACGATCTGGCGCTGGGCGGCACCGGCCCGACCAGTGCGCTCACCCAGTTCGCGCGTGGGACGGCCGCCTATGTCCGCGGGTTTCAAAAGGTTTACGGCGTCGCGTTCCACGCCATCAGCATCCAGAACGAGCTGAATTTCGAGGAGTTCTACAACAGTTGCACCTACCCGTTTTCCGCCGGCTACCTGAGCGCGCTGAAGGCGGTGCGCGCCGAATTTGATCTCTATCCCGACCTCGCGCCGATCCAGATCATGGGGCCGGAAGACCTGTTGGGCGGGGACGCTTACGGCATGTGGCAATACGGCGGTGGGAGCACGACGGTTCACAAGAACCTGCAATACTTGCAAAACCTTTTCGCCGATCCGCAAGCTGCCAATGCACTTGCGTTCTGCTGCATCCACGGCTACGCCAATGATGGGGTGAGCGCTGCCGGCGCCACGCCGACGCAGTGGAACTGGTGGGCCAACGGTTGGGTCGCCAGCCCGGCCGCCGGCATCCCCGCCAATGTCCACGGCTACACGTGGTTCAACCGGAAATCCTGGATGACCGAGACCTCGGGTGAAAATCCAGCGTGGCTGTTTCCCGCTTCCGGTTTTCCGAGTGACGGCGCGTGGGGACTGGCATTGCGGCTGCACCAGGCGCTCGCCACCGGCCGGCAGAGCGCGTGGGTGTATTGGCAGACCACCGACGGCGGCGCCGTGAGCGCCTCGACGCTGACCGACGCGACCGCGCGGACCAATGCGGCCAAGTATGTTGCCGCGAAACACTACTTCCGCTACGTCCGGCCCGGGGCGGTGATGGTAAACGCCGCGGTCACCGGCGCAACGAACCTGCTCGCGACCGCGTTCCTCCATGAAACCAATCGCACGCTCACCCTGGTGTTGTTGAACACCTCCGCGTCCGCAATCCCCGCCAGCATCGCCGTGCCCGCATCGCCCTTCGCGGTCACGGGCTTCCGGGCCTACACGTCGCAGAACGGCGATCTTTGGCGCAGCTCCAGCGTGAACCTCACCAATGCGGTTGCGTCCACAACCATCCCGGCCTACGGGATCGCCACGCTCTATGGCGTCGCCGCGCCACGACTTAACGCCGCGCTCGGCACGAACCAGCTCGCGCTTTCATGGGAACCGGCGGCGGTGGGCTTCCAGTTGCAGAGCGCGCTGCAGGTTTGGCCGCCGGTCATTTGGACCGCGGTCACGAATGTCCCCGTCCGCACGAACAACCTCGCCACCGTAACGCTGCCGATCCCGCCGGGGCCGCGGTATTATCGGTTGGTGTTGCCATAACCCGAATCCGAAAAGGAACGGTTTCCGCTGCTCGCGTGAGTGCTGGCTTTTCGGGCGGAGCGCGGGTCTGTTACCTGCGCTCCGGGAAAGCTTCGCAAACCGTCCGCCGGTCCTACTTCGGGTTTCAAGCCTGACGCCGGTTGGGAGAGCGGAGAGAACCGAGCCGCCCTCTGCGAACTTGGCCTGCCCCTCCGTTCGGGTAGTTACGCGGCGGGCGCGGGGCCGTTAGAGTAACCGAGATACTCAGTGCAGATCGAATCTCAATCGCGATGAAAATCAGACTGGAAGCCAAGAAGTCCCGGATGGGATGGAGACAAAACCTCGGGGGCATCGCGATCAAACCACGCCGACTGTTTCGGTGCGCCTAAGAGTCTCCAGCAGAAAAAACAAACAAAAGACAAAGAAACAACACCATGAAAACAAAGTTAATTCAAAGACTGAGGGCAGCCCTCTTGGGCTTGGCCGTTGCCTGCGCGGCCGGCTTCACGCTCCCGGCATCGGCACAGACGATCACCGGCACCAACGAAGTCGCCTACACGGATTTCGACTCTACCTTTCCGGGATATAGCTTCGGTTATTTTTACTCGTGGAACGTGCCGGACGCACCGCCGGAACCGGGCACTTACGAATACACCATCGGATACACGGACCCGCTGCTCGGCACCGGCCCCCTGGTGTACCGATTCGCCTTCACCAACACACCGTACGAGGGGCCGGTCACCACCAACGGTGCCGGCTACGGAACCGGTTTCGGGATGCCGTTGAATTGGGGCGGCGATTCCACCGTGTTCAATAGCACGAACCTAGTTGATTACATCTTCAGTTGGGATGCGCGCGTGGAGGGCTTGAGTCCCGGTCAGACCACGGCTAACTGCGAAATGCAGTTAAAATTGAAATCCGCTGTGCTTGTCGTGCCGGCTGTCCTCCAGAAGAACATCGGATACAATCCCGGCAGTAACTGGATGCACTTCACCTATAACCTGGAAGCCGGTGGTTACGCCGACAACACAACCTACGAATCTTTCTCGAACGGCATTATCGCGGGCATCACCGCCATCGAATGTGCCCAAAACCAACACATGCCGAATGATCAATTCGGGTTCGATGACAACAACGTGGTTTATTTGGATAACATCAAACTGGAGGTCCTCCAGTATTCAGGGCCGCCGCCGCCGCCGCCGCCCACCGTCCCCTTCGCCATTCTAGATTACAATTTCGACGATAAACCGCTGTGGTGGTTCAATAATCCTGGCTTCAACTGGTCCCAGTTATCGCCCAACTCCATGCCGATCCCGACCGGCAACGGCTCGAACCCAGGGTTTGGTGTGGGCGGCAGCAACGCATGGACGCTCGCGATGGACAACAGCGCCCTCGCCGCACCGAACACGCCCGGGTGGGCTGGTATCGGCGATAATGGCGGGGGACCAGGTAATTACACCCTCTTCGACACCAGTGCGCTTTCCAGCTACCGAATCACTTTCGACTGCCGCGTGGATGGCCTGGCCCCCGACAGGGAAAAAGCAACCGCGTTTTCGCACTCGTTTTTCCTGCGCGCTCCCGACGATACGCTCCAACCCCCGGACGGCGACACGAATGCCGACGATCTGGTGCGCTTGAACTTCGACTTCACCGCCAAGACCAACTGGTCAACCGTCAGTTTCTTGCTCAGCAAGGGGAACGTCGGCGGTGGCTCGTTGGCCAATGTCACCAATCATTATAGCCAGATCACGGAGACGATGTTGGAATGGGGGATTCAGAATGCCAACTCCGGGGCCGATTGGGAGTTCGACAACAACAATGTGCTGGTGATCGACAACTACAAACTCGAGCGCCTCTATGTCGGTTGCCCACCACTCAATGTCCAGACTGCCGGCAACAACATTGTGGTAAGTTGGGCGCCTCCGTCCAGTGGCACGGCCAAGCTGCAGAGCGCGGCCACGGTGAACGGTAACTACACCGACGTGACCGGGGCCACCAGCCCCTATTCCACGCCGATCTCCGGCGCGCCGAAATACTTCCGCACCCAGTGGATCGCTCCATGAGCAGTGGAATCGCATGATTCCGATTTTTCTCATCGGCCGGCCGGCGCTCTGCGCGTCGGCCGGCCCTTTTATTTTGTTACGGGTAATCCTAATCTCCGACGTATGAACCCGAACTCCGAAGTAGCGGCGGGCAT
>JANYBF010000629.1 GCA_025360895.1 Verrucomicrobiota bacterium | reverse complement strand
TACGAAGACGTGATTCGCCCATTCACGATGGATGGCTCGAAAGAGTTCACGGATGTTTGGACTTTTCCATCAGTGCGTCCCTACAAAGGCAAGCATCCGGCAGAAAAACCGGCGGCCATGCTTGAACATGCGATCGAAGCGACGACTTTCCCCGGCGACATTGTGTTGGATTGTTTTGGCGGAGGTGGAAGCACGGCGCTCGCCGCGTTCAAACTTAAACGCCGGACAGTCTCAATGGAGATTGAATCTCATTGGGCTACCGAGATTGCATCGCGGGTTGAAGATGCGGCTGAGAATGATGTTCCTTTTGCACCGGCGCGGAACGGGAATGGGAACGGTCATTTGTTGCCAAGAATCAACAGCAGCAAGTCCCGTCAACTCGCTTTATTTTCTACCGGGAAATGACCTCCTGCCTTGTTGCGTTCTACGACATCGCGCATCCAAACAACAGTTTCCAGAATGCCAGAGTCTTTAACGACGACGTTGCAGTGATGATGTCCCCAGCCCACATTGTAAGGGCGATGATTTAAGATTCCTGTTTTCAATTCTTGGATATGAAACAGATTCACCTGCGTAACAGTCAAATCTGGAACATTTCGTCCTTCCGCCTGTTCCATCCGATTGAAAAATCTTTGCCCTGATAATTCCTCAAGGCACAAAGGGCATATCGTATTTTGCTGCGCGTTCAAAATTCGCGCCTTTGAAAATCTTTCAGCATCAAGCAATCCAGCCTCCTTGCACTGAGCGAGGACAGCCGCTTTGCGGGTCGCAGCATCCTCGGCTTTCATTCCATTTGAAACTGCGACCTTGTCGGAATCCGAGCACAACCAGAACAACGCTTCAAGTTGAAGGCGGCATTTCGCGATTGTATCCTTACTTGCATACTCAAACACACGGATGCCAGCGCCTTTGGGTTTCGTCTTATGAAATCCGGAAATAACTTTTTTGGCTTTCGCCTTGTCCTTCATGGTTCTGGCAGGAACACGAGCGATATAATTTCCACCTAGCGGCGCGGTTCTTTTGGTCGCCACTGACCATCCCAAAACTTCTGGATTGTTCTCGTTCCAATCTTCGCGCGTCTCGTATGAAACGAGTGCGTTCGTGCCCAAGATCAAACCTTTCGCCGCCAATTCTTCGGTGATTTTAGGATTGCCGAAGTATTTTGACGGCGACAGCAGAACGATAAAGCCCTTCTCGTAGCTGCCCGTGCCGTCTTTTGGGTCAGCGCACGCTTCCCAGTTTTCGTAAGGTATCAGGACGGTGTTAGAACGATTTACACGGTTCTGATAAACAACGTCATCGTCTGCGCCACGCGTTTGGCCAGTTTTGGAAATCTTCAGACCGAGCAAGGCGGGAAGTTTTGGAAGGCGCTTGACAGCCATATTATTTCTTCCTCGCTTCCTCAATTACGCGCTCTGGCAAAGTCCCAAGTGCCTTGCAAATCTTTTCAAGCGTTTCGAGAGTGGGACTTTTAAGGCCGCGTTCGAGAATGCTCACATAGGAACGATCTACTTCGGCACGTTCTGCTAAAGCCTCTTGAGAAATTCCGAGATTCTCTCTCTTGGCGCGAAGGATGCGCCCGATGGTTGATTTCTGGATTTCTCGCACACGGCACATCGCAGCGACGAGCAAGCCGCCTGTCCTCTGACTATAGTCCGCGATAGGCCTCACCGCAGATTTTTGAAGACGGATGGTATCCGTGCGAAGATTATTCCCCCACCGGCTCTTTGAAAGAGGTAAGCGTGTTTTGCAACGCACGTTTTTCGGCGAGGGCGAGCAGGAAGGCGAGCGTGGATTCCGCGCCTTGATTCTGGCTCAACCGATCCACATGCAGGCCGTCACGACACCCGCCGGTGCCCGCATCGTAAAGCGCGAGACCGAGATCGTTGCGCCCAAGAAACCACTCGAACGCGCGGCGCGCTTCCGCCACCCAGAACGGATCCTTCGTTGCGTGATAGGCTTCGATGCAGGCGGACACCGTGGCTTGCGCTTCGATGGGTTGCTGATCGAACTGCGCGGGTGACTGACCGCGTTGATAAAATCCATTCGAACCGATCGGCCGGAAGGCGCCGGTCGGAGAAGTCTGCGCCTTGACCAGCCAGCGCAACGTTTTCAGGCCGAGTTCCAACAGCGTGGCGTTGTTGAGGCAGTGTCCGCTGAGAATCATCGCGTGGGGCAGTTTCGCGTTGGCGTAGGAGACAACTTCCTCGAACCAATGCCACTCGTCCGTGGCGGCGTCGGCGTAGCGTTGCATGAGTTTCGCGGTGAGCGATTCGCGAATCTGGTTCGCGCGCCGGTCGCCGCCGAAGCGCCGTAGATATTCGTCAATGCCGATGAGCGTGAACGCCCACGCGCGCGGCGAAGTGAATCCGGCCGCCACGGGCAGTGCCAGCTCGAACAGCTCCGCCGCGAGCATCTGATAGCTGCCTTGCCCGGCCTGCGACACGCACAAACCCAGCGCCCACAGCGCGTGACCGTGGCAATCTTCCGAACCGACCTCCTCCAACCAACGCCGGTCGAAGCTCATGAAATTGCGAAAGCGACCGCGCGGGCGGTCGAAGGCGTGGTTGATAAACGCCGCATAGGTGGCGGCCTGCGTGCCGAGTTGCGGTGAACTGTGCCCCAGTTTTTGCAGCATCAGCGCCAGCACCAGCGCGCGGGCGTTGTCGTCGGTGCAATAGCCTTCGGCGAAATTTGGCACGGTAAAACTCGCGTGCTGGAAAATGCCGGTCGAATCGCTCATGCGAAACAAATGATCCAGCTTCAAATCCGGCAACTGTCCGGGCGATTCGTCGAGCGTCTTGATGGGGGAAGATTTTCGCCCGACGAAACTGTGATCCTGCCGCGCCTGCGCGAAGGACTGCGTGTAGAGTTGCGCCACGCGGCTCCAGACCATGTCGCGCCCGAGCTTGTAGGCGTTCTTGCGCATCGAGTGGCGCAACGGTTCATCGCGCAGCAATTCGACGACGGCGACCGCGATAGCCGGGGCGTCGCGGAAGGGGACGAGCTTGCCGCGCTCCGCCGTCAACAATTCCGCCGCGTGCCAGTACGGTGTGGACACCACGGCGTTGCCCGCGCCGAACGCATACGCCAGTGTGCCCGAAGTGATTTGCGCCTCGGTCAGATACGGCGTGAGATAAATATCCGCCGCGCCGATGAACCGCATCAATTCCTCCAGCTCGACGAAGCGATTGAAAAACACAACGTGCTTTTGCACCCCGAGGTCTTTCGCCAACCGCTCCAGACTCAAACGATAAGCCTCGCCTTCGTCGCGCAGCAGATTCGGATGCGTCTGGCCGAGCACGATGTAAATGACATTGGGAAATTCGCTGATGATGTCGGGCAGCGCGCGCAACGCGAACTCGATGCCCTTGTTCGGCGAGAGCAATCCAAACGTGAGCAATACTTGTTTGCCCGCTACGGCGAACTCGTCCTTGAAATAATTTGGGTCGGCAAACGGCATGTCGGGAATGCCGTGGGGTATAAGATCAATCTTGGCGGGCGGCGCTTGATACACCTCGCGCAAGAATTCCGCGCCGCGTTCACTCATCACCACCAGGCGCGTCGAGAGCCGGATCAAGTCGCGCATCACGCGACGTTGTCCTTCATTTGGCTCGCGCAGCACCGTGTGCAGCGTGGTGACGATGGGCATCCGCAGTTCACGCAGCAATGCCAGCACATGACTGCCCGCCGGCCCGCCAAAAATGCCGAACTCATGCTCCACGCAAACCACGTCCACGTCCGTGATATTCAAAAAATCCGCCGCGCGCAGATACGACGGCAGGTCTTGCTCCGCAATTTCGAAGCGCACCTCCGCTGGATAATCATAGCCGTCGGCGAGATCGTTGACCGGAACGACGAGGCATTGGAGCGCCGGAAACTCCGCTGCCACTGCGCAACGCAAGTCCGTCGTGAACGTGGCGATGCCACATTTGCGCGGCAAGTAGTCGCCAAGGAATGCAACTTTACGGATGGCAGATGGGGGCGGCATGAAATGTTTGGGGCGGCGCGGGTGAATTCACCTGTGCTGACGATTCAGAGAGTGCGCCACGCGGTCGTCTTCACCAAGAACGAATTCCAGCCTTCGCGCCGTTTGGGCCACCACGCCAACCACATGGATCCAGATGGTTTCCATTGGGTCGCGGTGACGGAAGGCTTTGGCGCAGGAGGTTACCCAGGTGGCCAACGGGAGGCAGCCTGAAAATTTGCTGGCTTATCCAAGTCACAATCGCGCAAACCGTTCTCGGTCGCAGTAATAGCGCGCCATTGTTCTCGCCCTGAAAAATGTTTGCGGCAAAAAGTGGGCGCACTTACGCTGGCGCTGGTACGCAGCCAACAAAAATCATGCTCAATCCGCGAATGCTCCACGCCCCGCAAGGCCTCCGGGTCGAGGCCTGGAAATGGATGCTCATCTTATCCGCCTGCTGGCTTATCGTGGTGGCGAGCCCGCCCGCCCAAGCGGCGGCAAATCTCCTGAAGAATCCCGGCTTCGAGGAAGCTCCGACTGACCACGATAATCCGCCCAGTTGGGTCAGCCAGTCGGAAAGCACAAATAACAGCGCCGTCACCGATCGAGAATTCCACGCGGGCCGGCAGTGTATCGCGATTCCAGCCCATGCCACCGTGGAACAACGGGTCGAACAGGTTGCAGCGGGGGCCTACATTGCCCGGTGCTGGATCAAGTCCACCAAGGCGCAATCCGTAACTTTGATGCTCCAGGACCCGGACCGGCCTTGGGCAGCTTACACTTGCACCGAGGTTCAGATTCCCAGTAATCAATGGGTGCAGATCGAGTCCTTCTGTTCGCTGGACCGGGCCGGCACGCTCATTTTTACGCTGGGCGGAACCGCCAGGGATTTTCGCTTTTATCATGGTACGACCGGGGAAATGGGCACGGCGATTCTGGCGGATGATTGTGAACTAATCCGTTACGAAGCGAAGACCCCGTCCCCGCTCGCGGTGTGGGATGCAAAAAAGAAATTGGGCGCCACGCTTGAGTGGTCGGCAAAGAGCCAGTGGTTGCCGGTAGAAAACGCGGCCCACATCTTCGCGGGCGCTCCGGTTTTTCAGAGCAGCCAGATCGCGGGGGCTGTCCGTTCAGCCGATGGCGGGCTGATGCTTTATTCGATTGAGGATCAGAAGCTCAAACCACGCGGAGTCGTTTTACCATCGCCTACTTTTAAGGTCGCGCAGTGCAGCCTGGTGCATACGAATGCGAAGACCGGTATTCATGTGGCTTCGGAGAATGGTGAGCGTTCCTATACGGCTTGGGTAACGCCCGAAGGTGTCGTTAGCATCGAAGCCCATCAGGTGGCGCAATTTCTCGTGCAAGATTGCCGTTTGCGCTACGGCCTGCTGCCCTCATTCGTCGGGACGGACATCTGCTATGCGCCGCAGAAACTGCCGGGTTTGAAACAGATCAGCATCCCCTCGACGCAATGGTTCGTCGGCTTGGTGGATGGCAACGACAGCATGTTGGTGGCCGTGTGGGACAATGACACCCAAGCCGTCGCCTTGGGATTGTCGGGGACCGGCGAAAACAAAATGATCAATTCACTGTCCGTCGCAACGGATCGGGCGGGGTTTTCGCTTTCGTTCGTTGACCACGCCCGCGTCTGGCACCAGGAAGCTTTGGAGGAAGACTGGCTCGGTGAATACGTTCCGATTGAGTGGGAACGTCCGTTCCCGGCGCGCTGGATGGGCCAGTTCTTTGTGACTTCAGGTCATAAAGCCTCGTTCCGTGAGCCGTACATGGACTATTCGTTTCCGATCGCCAACACCAAAACGCGGCTGTGGGGTGTTTGGTTCGAGGATTGGAATCACCATCCGTTCTATTTCGACGGCCCCCACACCATGTTGCATTTTGAGAAGTCGTTTATTCCCAACGGAGACGCGCTGATCTATTTCCTCGAACCGGCGGCGGCGGACCTCAATTCCCCCTGTCAGATCGTCGAACAGGTTTTGGGAAAGGAAAGAGCGGCGGCACTGTTCGATTTTGACAGCAATGGGATTCGGAAGTTGAACTACTCGACCCCGAACGAGTTCCGGTACGATCGGCCGGTTTGCGCCACGACCACCCGCCTCTCGGCGATCAAGCAGGAGGAGAAGGACACCGTGGGATTAAATCTGGCCACTCATATTTATGAATTCATCCGGGAAATTCGTGGACGTATTGATCAATACGCGGCCTTTTTTGAAGACATGCACAGCTACCTGGATGGCGAAGCGAAGACTCACCCCGAATGGAAACCGTACCTCACCGAGCTGCAGGCCATGGTGGCGGAAGCGCAGTCTAAAACCTCTGAAATCTACGCCACGCCTTTGCCCGTGGTGGAAAAGAAAATCGCGGACGCAAAGAAACTATTGGAAGCGGGCAAAGGCGATGGTTTCGACTGTGACAAACTCGATGTCCGAAGTCCCGCCGGCGCGCAGGACGACCTCTGCCGCCGCTACAACCGGCTGGTGCTAAGACTCACCCAAACGGCGGCGCTAAAGTGCGGTGACTCGCCCGAAAAAGCCGCCTTGGCCAAACATGTTTGGGATGAATCACGGAAAGTTCTGCGCCAGCCAACTCGTTGGGAGCCGCGGCGCACCTTGTATTTCTTTGAACCGTGATCAGGAATTCGTACGTCTATGGACTTGAAAACAAAAACTGAAACTCGATCCTTTCACCGAACCGCTATTGGAATCACCGTCCTCCTGGCCGCCTTGGTCGTCACCGGTTGCGGCGTGCAAACCAAATCGCCGGATAAAGCGGCGGAAACTTCCGAAAAGCAGGTCATCAAAACTGCGTGCGGGATGGAGATGGTTTCCATTCCTGGCGGAGAGTTCACCATGGGATCGGATGATGGTCCGGTGGACGTCAAGCCTGCCCATCGCGTCAAGGTGGACGGTTTTCTCATGGACCAACATGAGATTACCCAGGAGGTGTACGAGAAAGTCAGTGGCAAAAGTCCTTCCCGCGTCAAAAGCCCCAAGAACCCGGTGGAGCAGGTCACCTGGACAGCGGCGGTCAGGTTTTGCAATACCCGGTCCACTCAGGAGGGACTAACCCCCTGCTACGATCTGAATACGTGGGAGTGCGACTTTGCCGCCAACGGCTATCGCCTGCCCACCGAAGCGGAGTGGGAGTATGCTTGTCGGGCGGGCAGCACGAGTCCGTTCTATTTCGGCTACGAGGCGAAGGATTTGAAATTATACGCTTGGTTCGAGGGTAACTCCGATTCCAAGCCGCACATGATCGGTCAAAGAAAACCGAATGGCTGGGGACTGAATGACATGGCCGGCAACGTGTGGGAATGGTGCCACGATTTCTATGGCGCCAAATTTTATCGGAACAGCCCCACGAACAATCCTCACGGGCCGCCGCAAGGTGAGAAACGCGTCCTGCGCGGTGGGGCGTGGTCGAGCAGTGCGGACAATTGTACTTCCTGGGTTCGCAACTGCGACGAAGCCGGGCTCACCGATGTCTGTCTAACGATGGATTCAAACGGTTTCCGTTGCGTTCGTAGAAAATAATAGTCCCCGGAGTTTTTCGCCGGAATTTATTTTGCCGATTGACTCGCCCGTCGGCTTCCGCAAATTGTCCGCCGCCATGATGAAAATTGCCCGCGCCCTCCTCTCCGTCTCCGACAAGACCGGATTGATTCCGTTTGCCCAGGTCCTTGTCGCGGCGGGCGTGGAACTGATCTCCACCGGCGGCACGGCCAAGGCCCTGCGTGACGCGGGCCTCACCGTCAAAGATATCAGCGAGCACACGGGCTTTCCAGAAATGCTCGATGGCCGCGTGAAGACGTTGCACCCGAAAGTCCACGGCGGGCTGCTCTACATTCGCGGCAACGAAACCCATGAAGCGGCGGTAAAAGCCCACATCATTGTGCCGATTGATCTCGTGGTGGTGAATCTGTATCCATTCGAGGCGACGGTGGCGAAGCCAAACGTGACCTTGCACGATGCCATTGAGAACATTGACATCGGCGGCCCTTCCATGCTCCGCAGCGCGGCGAAAAATCATGACAGCGTTACCGTGATCGTTGACCCGGCGGACTACCCGGTCGTGGCGGAACAGATCAATTCCGGCGGCAACACGACGCTTGAACTGCGCCGGAAACTCGCGGCGAAGGTGTTCGCGCGCACGGCGGTGTACGACGCCGCCATTGCGACGCATTTGCTAAAGGAATTCGCGGCCGACCCGCAGGCCCTGCCCGCCGCGCTCACGATTTCCGCGCCGCAGGTGCAACCGCTGCGTTACGGCGAGAACCCGCACCAAGCGGCGGCGCTGTACGGGAAATTCGGCGAATACTTTCAGCAACTCCACGGCAAGGAACTTTCGTATAACAACATTCTCGACCTCACGGCGGCGGCGGCGTTGATCGGTGAATTCGCGACCGACGCGCCGACGCTGGCGATCCTCAAACACACGAATCCCTGCGGCATGGGACAAGGCCCCAGCTTGCGCGAGGCGTGGGCCAAGGCGTTCGCGACGGACAAGCAGGCGCCGTTCGGCGGCATCATCGCGGTGAACCAACCGCTGGATGCCGCCTGTGCCGAGGCTGTCGCGGAGATTTTCAGCGAAGTCATCGTGGCGCCGGACTTCACGACGGAGGCGCTGGCGATTTTGCAGAAGAAAAAAAACCTGCGGCTGTTGAAGCTTTTGAAGCCGGGGAATATTTCGCAACCTTGGGATGTGCGGAGCGTCGGCGCGGATTCATTTCTGATGCAAGCACGCGATTTGAAGGTCACCCGCGCGGTGGACTTGAAAATTGTGACCAAACGCCAGCCCACCGAGGCGGAGCTAAAGGCAATGCTGTTCGGCTGGCGCGTGGTGAAACATGTGAAGTCGAATGCGATTGTTTACGTGGGGGCCGACTGCACGCTGGGCGTAGGCGCCGGCCAAATGAGCCGGGTGGATTCGAGCCGCATCGCGGTCTGGAAGGCTGGCGAGGCAAAGTTGTCCCTCAAAGGCAGCGTGGTTTGCAGCGATGCCTTCTTCCCGTTCCCCGATGGACTGATTGCCGCCGCCGAGGCGGGGGCGACGGCGGCGATTCAACCGGGCGGTTCGGTGAAGGACGCGGAAGTGATCGCGGCGGCGGATGAGCGTGGGATGGCAATGGCGTTCACCGGCACGCGCCATTTCCGGCACTGAATCCGGGTCGCGGGATAAGTCAGGCTCGTTTCGACCGCCACTGGGTGAGCTGGGTCAATCGAGAATATGATTGAGTAAGTGCCGGGATTTTGGCATCCCCTTTGGTGGATCAAACCAGTGAACAATGTGATTCAGACAACGGCGGACCTCCCGGAGGAAGGACTCTCTGAAGAAATTCGCTCCGCTTGGCGACAACTACCGGACAAAGGATTTTTCTTTGTCCTGTTAATCGCGTGGCTGGCGCTGTTTCAATTTCTGGGCAACTCCACGTTTGGGTACGTGGACACGCCTTCGCTCTTCATGTGGATGTACAATGCTTACAGTGCGACGGCAGCGGAGAGCGATGACGGGCAGGGATTACTTATTCCGTTCCTGGTGGTGGGGTTGTTCTGGTGGAAACGCAAAGAACTGCTGGCGCTGCCGCTCCGCGGGTGGTGGCCGGGATTGTTGTTGTTGGCCGCCGCTTTGGGCTTGCACATACTCGGCTATCTGGTGCAACAGCCGCGCCTCTCGATCGTGGCGCTGTTCGCCGGCATCTATGCCCTGACGGGGCTGGCTTGGGGAACGCGCTGGTTGCGCGCGAGTTTCTTCCCCTTTTTCTTGTTCGCCTTCATGGTGCCGCTCGGCTCGTACGCGACCAAGATCACTTTCCCGCTGCGCTTTTGGGTGTCGTGGATTGTGGAGCATCTGTTCGACGACGTGCTGGGGATTGGGGTAATGCGCGTGGGCACGCAATTGTTTAACAGCCTGGGGACGTACCAATTCGAAGTGGCGGCGGCGTGCAGCGGCATTCGCAGTTTGACCTCCACCCTCTTGGCCGCGACCACTTTTGGCTTCGTCGTGTTTCGGTCGCCGTGGAAGCGCGTGGTGCTGATCGCATCGGCGGTGCCGCTGGCAGTGATCGGTAATGTATTGCGCCTGTCGCTGATTGTCGGCGCCGGTGAATTCTTTGGTCAGAATTGGGGCAATTTCGTTCATGAAAACACTTTTTTCAGCTTACTGCCCTACGTGCCGGTATTCGCCGGTTTGATGTACCTTTCCCGGTGGCTCGAAGAGCCGGCGGCGCAATCCCGGTCGGCTGCCATGCCCGCCGCCCCTGAATCGAAAGGCGCATGAACCCGACGAAATGGATGCTGACCGTAATCGGGTTGCTGCTTATCGGCGGCAGCGCCGTTGTGCTGGTCACCTTCAAAGCTCATCAAAAGCTGGGTCAACCCGGCGTTAAAACCCGGCCCTTGGCCAATAGCCTGAATCTCGAAGTCGTCCTGCCCGAAATGGTGCTCGATTACAGCTCGGAGTGGTTGGAGCAAACTGCGGCCGTCACCAACACGTTGCCGCCAGATACCAGCTTCGGATCGCGTCGCTACATTGGACCGGATACAAATTTCTCCGCGCAGGTGACCGTCGTGTTGATGGGCAGTGATCGCACCAGCCTGCACAAGCCGCAGTTTTGTCTCACCGGCGGCGGGTGGACGATTGACAACAATGCTACGCGCGAGGAAACCGTCCGGATCGAACAGCCCCAGCCGTACGATCTGCCGGTGGTCAAGTATGTCGCGGCGCGCGAGTTGCAATTTGACGGCCAAAACGTCGCGGCGCGTGGAATTTACGTTTACTGGTACGTGGCGGAGGACGCCCTGAGCGCCACCGAAAGCGGTTTGGAGCGCATGTGGTCCATGGCGCGCAGCTTGATCACGACCGGGGTGTTGCAACGTTGGGCGTACATCAGTTATTTCGCCGTCTGTCTGCCGGGCCAGGAGGAGGCCACGTATGAGCGCCTGAAAAAGCTCATTGCCGCCTCCGTGCCGGAATACCAATTGACACCCAAACCGAAAACCCAAGGGCTGGGCACCGAACGTTGATCCGCCTGGCGTCTTAATTTTTCATGCTGCGACGAGACCGACAGATGCGGATGCAATTCCATCAATTGATGGATGCCTGCATCTTTGCCGTGAGCTTCTGGCTCGCGTACGAATTCCGGGCTTCCACCTTTTTCCTCGAGACTTTCAACCGGCCGAACATTCCGCCGTTCGAGACGATTTTCTGGTACTATGTGATCCTGATTCCCATTTCACCCCTGATCCTCGAAGCCCAGGGGTTTTATGATCGTCCGCTCATTTCGCCCCGGCGCCATACGTTTTGGGCCTTGTTGAAAGGTTGTTTCTTCATTTCCATCGGGCTGACGTTGGCGCTTTTCTTTGCGAAACTCATCATCGCCCGCTCGGTGCCCATCTGGTTTGGGGTCGTCAGTTTCCTGCTCGTCTATTTCAAGGAGGAGCTTCTGGTCCTCGCAGTGAAGCGCAAGGTGGGGCAGTCCCCATCCCGCCGCTTTCTGCTGGTCGGCACGCCCGGGGAAACGGGCGACCTGCGGGCCGAAATTCGCGCCCGCCCGGAATCCGGCGTCGAGATCATTGCCGAACTCGACTTGAACCACACCAATCTCGATCAGTTTGTGGTTCGGTTGCACGAACATTCCGTCAATGGCGTCATCCTCAGCACCCGGCACACGCACTTTGACCGCGCTGAAGCCGTGGTCAAGGCGTGCGAAATCGAGGGTGTGGAAGCCTGGTTGGTCGCGGATTTTTTCAAAACCGAGATCTCCCGTACCCGTTTGGATGATTTTTATGGCCGGCCGGTGCTGGTTTTCCGTTCCACACCTGAGACCTCCTGGCAAGGCATGGTCAAGCAGGGGGTGGATTTAATCGGCGCGTTCTTGTTGCTATTGGTTTTAACGGTGTTCCCCGTTCTCCCCCTGATCGCGCTCCTCGTCAAGCTCACTTCGCCCGGCCCGGTGTTCTTCCGCCAGTCGCGCTCCGGCCTCAACGGTTCGCCTTTCACCATCTACAAATTCCGCACCATGGTCACCAACGCGGAGCAGATCAAACATGAACTGGAAGCCATGAATGAAATGCGCGGCCCGGTTTTCAAGGTCACCAAAGACCCCCGCATTACGCCCATCGGCAAATGGCTGCGCAAATTTAGCGTGGACGAACTGCCGCAACTCCTCAATGTCCTCATGGGCGAGATGAGTCTGGTCGGCCCGCGTCCGTTGCCGGTGGACGAGATCCGGCGCATCAGCGACCTGGCGCACCGCCGCCGGCTTAGTGTCAAACCCGGCCTCACCTGTCTCTGGCAGGTCAGTGGACGGAATCAAATCCTTGATTTCAAGGACTGGGTGCGCCTCGATTTGGAATACATTGATAACTGGTCGTTGTGGCTCGATTTCAAGATTCTCCTGCGCACCATCCCCGCCGTGTTTGGTGGAACGGGAGCGAAGTAAAGAATTTAAAAATGTAAAATTTAAAAAAAAGAATCAATCCCCCCGGCCGTCCATCCTGATTTCTAATTTTTCCATTTAGTGAACCGCCGTCAAACAAGTCAACCATGCCATCCCAAAAGAAGAAAGCATCACGCAGCCAGCAGCCAACGTCTGTTGTCACCGGCGCCGCCGGCTTCCTCGGTTCGCATCTCACCGATTTGTTGCTGGCGCGTGACCACAAAGTCATTGGCCTCGATAACTTCATCACCGGGAGCGTGGACAACATCGCGCACCTGGGGGGCAATCGAGATTTCAAGTTCATCGAACAAGACGTGACCGAGTTCATCTTCCTGGATGGCCCGGTCAACTACGTCTGGCATTTTGCCTCCCCCGCCAGCCCAATTGATTATCTGAACGTCCCCATCCAAACGCTCAAAGTCGGTTCGCTCGGCACGCACAAGGCACTGGGGCTCGCGAAGCATAAGAACGCCCGCTTCCTGATCGCGTCCACGTCGGAAATTTACGGCGATCCGCTCGTCCATCCGCAGACCGAGGACTACTGGGGCAACGTCAACACCATCGGCCCGCGCGGCTGCTACGACGAAGCCAAGCGTTTCGCCGAGGCGCTCACCATGGCCTACCACCGCGAGCACAAGGTCGCCACGCGCATCGTGCGGATCTTCAACACTTACGGCCCACGCATGCGCCTCAATGATGGCCGCGTCGTGCCCGCCTTCGTCAGTCAGGCCTTAACCAACAAGCCCATCACGGTTTTTGGCCAAGGGACACAGACCCGGAGTTTTTGCTATGTGTCCGATCTGATTGAGGGCATTTACCGCCTGATGCTGAGTGATTATGATTTGCCCGTGAACATTGGCAATCCAAGCGAGATGACAATGCTGCAATTTGCCGAGGCGATCATTCAAGCCACCGGATCGGGCAGTAAAATTATTTTCAAACCCCTGCCGCAGGACGATCCCAAACAGCGCCGCCCCAACATTACCCTCGCGCGGAAGCTGCTGAAATGGGAGCCGAAAGTCCCGCTCGCGGATGGCCTGACCCAAGCCATCGCCTACTTCCGCAGCAAGGTGTCAGTTCACCCTCGCCGCGCGGGTTTCACCTCGCGGATCAAAACGTAGTCCGGGAATTTCTGACCCGTCGGCCGCTGTAATCCGCAGACTCAGGCCACAACCACCGCCGTTTTGGGTGATCTTGACGAGGAGATCATTCCAGCCTGCGCGAAGTTTGGCTTTGACCCGATCCTCGCCCGGTGTCACGCCGCGATCCGTGTTGTTTGCGTGGATCACCTCGTTGTTCACCCACAGTTTGATGCCATCGTCCGAGCCGAGTTCGAATATCACCGCCTGGGCCGTCAGTACAAAGACGCGCGTTTTCAAATAGATGACGCAATTGTCGCCCGCCACTTCGCCCACCAAATCCACCACGCCGGCGCCCGCCGGGTCGGCCGCGCCCGCAACCGGTCGCCAGGGTACCGGGCCCAAACTGGGCTGCTCTGGAGCGAAGGCCACGTCGAATAGATCGTGCCCTGACTTGCCAGGCTGGCGGTACGGTCCGGCGCAGAGCCACCGGAAGGTAAGTTGCTTTGCCAGCGCCTGCGCGTTGGTGCGCACATTATTGTCACCGGCATTGGCCGCAAGCCGATTGAGCGATGCCTCGGCTAAGCTCGGCTGCGAGGCTACCAGTGCCTTGGCGATTTGAAGCCACGCGATCTCCGCTTCGGCCTTGACGGTCGCATCCGCAGAAAGCTGCTCCGCCAACGCCAGTGCATCAGGAGTCGGGGACGCGGCCAGACCGGCCAGGATTAACCGCTTGTCTTCCGCCCGGGTGGCAAGGGGCAGCGCCCGCATAAGCAACCCCACGCGCTGTTCCGGAATCATATTG
>JANYBF010000609.1 GCA_025360895.1 Verrucomicrobiota bacterium | reverse complement strand
GGCCAAAGGAAACAGCACGATGACGCGCACGCCGGGGATGTTGTGGAACGCGTGCGCGACTGCCGCACCGGTGTCGCCGCTGGTGGCGGTGAGGATCGTCACCTGCTGGTCATCCTCGCGCAAAAATCTTCCAAACATTCGCGCCATCATCTGCGCGGCAAAATCCTTGAATGACGCCGTCGGCCCTTGGTCCAGTCGCATCAAAAATACGCGGACGTGAATGATCTCCAGCGGCACGGGGAAGTTATAGGCCGAGTGGCACATCGCGGCGAGATCATTGTGTGGGATGATACCTTCCGTGAATTTTGACAGAACGCGAAAAGCGATTTCGTGATATGGCAGCCTGGCGAAGGCGCCGATTTCCCCGGGTGTGAGGGTTGGGAATTGTTCCGGGAAATACAGCCCGCGATCGGGCGCCTGCCCGGCCAGCAAAGCCTGGCGCAAATTGACGACCGGCGACAACCCGTTGGTGCTGCGAAAGGAAATCACGCCCATGTTAGTCGAGGGTTTCCACCCGGAACATGACCGGCTTGCTTTTAATGACAGGGAGCTTCGCGATTTTGGCGAGCGCTTTGCGCATGGCGGCGTTGGGTGCGTCGTGCAACATCAGGATTAGCGGGACGCTTTCGCCCTCGTGGCCTTCCGGTTGGATCACCGAGGAAATACCAATCTTGGCGGCGGAAAAAATGGCGGAGATTTTTGCCAGCACGCCCGGGCGATCGACCACGCTCAATCGGACATAGTAGCGTGAGATGATTTCATCCATCGGCACTACTTGCCCACGTTTCGCGTGAGCTACGAACGGCGGTACGCGGACTTTCCCTCCGTTCTTCAGGTCGAGCGCGGCATCCGCCACATCACTTAAAACTGCACTCGCGGTGGCGTCCTTGCCCGCACCGCGACCGTAGAACAGCGTGTCGCCCACCACGTCGCCGCGCACAAAGCACGCGTTGAACACGCCGTTGACGCTGGCGAGCACATGGGCGTTCGGAATGAGCGTGGGATAGACGGAGACTTGAATAGCCGATTTAGGCGACACCCGTTTGATAATCCCCAACAGCTTGATGGTGTAGCCAAGTTTTTCGGCAAACTGCATGTCAATCTTCGACACATCGCGGATGCCTTCGGTCTGAATGTTGTGATGGTCCACCCAGAAACCGTGCGCGAGCGACGCAAGAATGCCGGTCTTGTGCTGCGCGTCGAAGCCATCAATGTCGAGGTCGGGCGGCGTTTCGGCGTAACCTTGTTTCTGTGCATCGGCGAGTACCACAGCGAAGTCCACGCCTTCCAGCTTCATGCGGGTAAGGATGTAATTGCACGTTCCGTTGACGATGCCGTAAATGGCGGAGAACTGGTTGGCGACAAATCCCTCGCGCAACGACTTGATGATGGGAATGCCACCGCAAACGCTCGCTTCGTAGTAAAGATTCGCGCCCTGCTTCGCTGCGGCCGCAAACAATTCTGGTCCGTGCATGGAAACCAACGCCTTGTTCGCCGTTACGACAGTTTTGCCCTGCGCCAGTGCCGCAAGAATCATCACCCTGGCGATGCCCGTGCCGCCAACGAGTTCGATGAGAACGTGGATTTGCGGATCGTTGACGACTTCCTGCCAGTCCGTCGTCATTAATGCGCGCGGAATGAGGTAGGGACGTGGCTCGTCGAACGCCTTCACAGCGATCTTGCGAAACGCGATCTTCACGCCGAGGCGCGCGGCCATGAGGTCGCCGTTTTGCTGGAGCGCGTGGAAGACGCCGCTCCCCACCGTCCCGCCACCGATCATCCCGAGGTTCACTTGCTGCATAAATTAGTGGCGAAGGGTGCAGGTACCCGGCGAGCCGGACAATCCATTTTTCCGGTGGTGTTGACGCTTCGGCATTGCGCATCCGATTTTAAAAATCGTCTGCGGCGCGCACGGAGTGATGTGACCGACCAAAGCACAGGTATCGAAAACACCTTGTCGCCTCTACGGGCTACGCAGCGAAGGCGGAACTTCATGCTTCGGTTCCTTCACCTCGATCAAGGTTATTTCTCCGTTCACTCGCTTACGCCTTTTCACGACGCAGCGCCCCGGCTCGATCGGGGAATGGATTTCCGATTCCAATAACACCAGATGTCCATTTTCGACCCGGAAGATTTCAAAGGAATTGAGACAAACACCTATGAACAACGCGATTCGGATTTCCTTCTTCTTCGGGTGCAACGTCAGGCCATTATGGTTCAGTTGTCTCAAGTCGGCGGTGAGGGCGTTGGTGACAAAGCGGCCCGACCCCGGGTCAAAGAGCCAGTAGCTCTCGCTGCTCCACTTTCCCCCTACTTCATAAAGAACGGCGAAATCGAGATAGCCATCAAAATTGATGTCCACCGGATGAAACGACTTGATGAACCAGTCCGGATCCGACCCTTCCACGTCAAGGCTTTGCAATGCCATCTTTGAGTTTCCTTTAAAAACCTCAATCTGACCAATGTGCCGGGTACCTTGTGACGAATCGTCGGTCACGAGATCCGGCGTCAGGACAAAGCGATAGGGTGGCAATTTTGGCGAGACTTGGATGCTGCGGATGACGATGTTTGAATTGAGGATGGCGGCACTCGGACTGTCAGTTGCCTGGGAGGCGATTTTTGCCGGATTCGCGCTCGAGGTAAATAACAAGCCCAAAAGGCACAAAACGATCATGGTTAAGTTGCTGGCGCGGCGGCAGGTGGATGAGATTAGCTCAAGCATTTGATTTGTGTTACCAAAGCGCGCTCGTTGTGCAAGCGCTTTTCAAAGGAGGGTGTAGCCGGAGGTCGTCCGAGTTTCAAGTTGGTTGTCATTTTCCTAGCTTATTGCCAGTGCCGGAATAAGCGGGGCAATGTCGCACCACCAGCTGAAGTGCCTGATGTCAGAAACAACGTCTCGATCAGTTCATGAAATAATCGGCCCGCATGGTTCATCTGATTCGGCAGGCTTGACCGGCCATAATATTTCACCGGCCAAACCTGCCCACGTCTTTCATCGCTCAATGCTCGCGTTCTCCGCCGTGCCCATGTCCGTCGTGCCCGTCATGGTCATCGTCGTCGTGATCGAGCGGGACGAGGAAGTTGTCGAGCACGTAGCTGGAAAGCTTCATGCCCTGCTCCGCGCCTACGTTGCACGAATTGCGGTAGTGAATGCCCGCCCAGATACGCGCTTCGATAACTTGCGCCGCTGCGTCGGAGAAGCGGTTGAACGTCCAGGTGAAGCCGGGATAACCCGGGGCGCTGAGGGTGAACGTGTGGTCGTCGCCGATCAGATCGGCCAGTGTGTTCATGAT
>JANYBF010000523.1 GCA_025360895.1 Verrucomicrobiota bacterium | reverse complement strand
AGAAAAGCGGCGCTCTGCCGAGACGCCGCTACGGAATCACTCCAACCCGCTCGCCTTGCGGGCCCGCTGCAAAACTTCCCGCGCCTTCGCCCGCGCCTTGGCCGCCCCTTCCCGCAGAACCCCGTTGACGTAGTCCAAGTTTGCTACCAGTTCCGCGCGCTTCGTCCGCGCTTCGGCAAAGAAATTCCAATAGTGCTCGAAGAGCGCCTTCTTCAAATCGCCGTAGCCGAGGCTGCCGGCACGGAGACGATCTTCAAAATCCTTCGCCACATCAGGTAGCGCGACCAGTTTGAGCAGTTGAATGGCGAGATTCTGATCCGCGTCGGGCTTCGGCTCGGCCGGAGCGCGGCTGTCCATCTTGAGGGCCATGATCTTTTTACGGAGCACCTTCTCATCCCCAAAAATTTCGATGGTGTTGCCGTAGCTCTTGCTCATTTTCTCACCGTCCACACCCGGCACTTTGGCGGTGTCACCGCGAATTTGCGGTTCGGGAATCACGAAGGTCTGGCCATATTGATCATTGAACTTGATGGCGATGTCGCGCGTTACTTCGACGTGCTGTTTCTGATCCTGGCCGACGGGCACAACGTTCGAGTCGTAAATCAAAATGTCCGCGGCCATCAGCACCGGGTAAGCGAACAAGCCGTGGCTGGGAGTGAGGCCTTTGTCCACCTTGTCCTTGTAGCTGTGGCAACGTTGAAGCAAACCCATCGGCGTCAGCGTGGAAAGCATCCAGGAAAGCTCGGTAACTTCCGGCACATCGGATTGCTTGAAAAACACCGACCGCCTTGGGTCAAGGCCGCACGCAAGAAAATCCAGCGCCACGTCGAGCGTGTTCTTGCGCCGCTCGACGGGATCGAACAGTGATGTCATCGAGTGATAATCCGCGATGAAGTAGAACGCCTCGCCTTTTTCCTGAAGGTCGATGGCGGGGCGCATCATCCCGAAGTAATTTCCGAGATGCAGCGCGCCCGAAGGCTGGATGCCTGACAAAATTCGCATGGAGAGGAATCTAGGCGGAACACGCGACGGGGCAAAGTCTGAATTACCAAAAGCTCATTTTGATCCGACTTTTCGACGAAAACACCAAGTTTGGCCGCCAATTGTTCAGCCATTTGTTCGGCTGGTTCACAAGGCGATTTGTGCGGGGTGTTCCAATAGCGGATCCACAAACGCCAGCCTTTAAGCCGTCGCAGACCAACAAAAACCGTATCCGACCCTTCGTCATCAAAGTTGCGCTTGATGAAAACAGATTTAAAGGCGCTGAACTCGTAGCTCTTTTCATACAGAACCAGCCAGTCGAACAAAATCAATTCACGCCGCACCCGGCGTTGAGCCGGGTCAATGATGGTCTGACTCTCAGGGATCATGTATAAGCCGACGAGGCCAAAGCTGGCAGCAAACACGAGGGGAATCCAACTGTCCTGTGGGGAGCATCCCTCCGTATTGCCGTCGCGACACATCGTGATGGCATAAATGCAAACCGCCGAAATGGCGAGACAGGCGAGGGAGCAAACCCAGATCGTCCGCCGGGATGTGGAATGCCATCGCAAGAATAGCGAATCACTTGAGTAGGGCTGGATGCCTGACAAAATTCGCATGGCAAAACCGTAGCAATGAATAAGGAAGGCGGGAAAGCAGGAAAACTTAATCGTCCCAAAACAACGCAAGAAGCACAGAGATTTGATTCTTCACGCTCTTTGTGTTCTCTCGCGGCTAAACTGGTTTTAACGCCCCCACTTTCACTTCCCACCGCTGCAAATCACGCCCTAGTTCCCGCGGCCAGTTTTCCTCCGTGCAGGTCATGAACACCTGGCCACTAGTTTCGCGGGCGCGTTCGAGTAACGGCAGCAGGCCGTTGCGGCGTTTGGCGTCCAGTTCGCCCATCACATCGTCAATGAGCAGCACCGGCGCGCTGCCGTGGAGGCCGGTGAGGTATTCGGCCTGCGCCATCTTTAACGCGATGGCCAGCGTCCGCTTCTGGCCTTCGCTGCCGAACTGCGCGGCGGACTTGTCGTTGAGCAACAATTGCAGATCATCGCGGTGCGGCCCGATGAGGGTGGTCCGATACCGACGTTCGCGGTCGCGCACCTGGGCCAGTTCCACCGCAAAATCACCCTTCACG
>JANYBF010000518.1 GCA_025360895.1 Verrucomicrobiota bacterium | reverse complement strand
CCAATCGGGCCCCCCCCACTCGTCCGTCAGCCACAAGAACTTGTCGATCGCCAGCAAACACGCATTGGAACCGGAGAATCCTTTACAATTGTGGTAAAGATATGAACGAGAAGCGGGCCTTTACGCTCATTGAACTGCTGGTGGTCATTGCCATCATTGCAATTCTGGCTGCGCTTCTGCTGCCGGCTCTGAGCCGCGCCAAAGAATCCGCGCGACGAACTTCCTGTGTCAACAATCTCAAGCAAGTCAATCTGGCCATCCACCTTTACGCGGATGATTTCTCGGATGCTTTGCCCGTTTTTCCCGATCCCAACCCCTATCCAAACGGCATCGGCGCCTATTACAAACATCTCGTTAAAGGTTATCTGGGACTAACGGGTGCGGCCTCAACCGAAGAGAAGGTTTTTATCTGTCCGTCGGATCGCATCATCAGCACCCAGGCCGGGCATGCGTTCACGAGTTACACCTTCAATGGTTACGAAATCGGGCCCGATGCCATTTCCCGGATCACGGGTAAAAGACTGAACGCCATCAAGCGTCCCGCCAAGGCGGTGCTCGCAGGCGAGTGGCCCGCGTTTTTCGGAGGGGCATGGCACCCATTGGTCAACGGTGACTGTCCCAACGCGAAGAACGTCCTGAGTTTTGTCGATGGGCATGTGAGTTTTACAAAAATCTATTGGGATGGAGTCGCGGACTCGAATCCCGCCAGTTATGAACCACCGGTCGGATACGATTATAGTTGGGATGGGGAATGAGTCGGATCGGAGCAGCCGGGCTCGGCTTACTTTCGGGAGGTGGTGTGATTAGCGATCCAGGCGAAATCCTTGTTGCCCGCTACTGGATCTTCGTGATGGATGTAGTTGGCGCCAGTAACGGTTTTCCGGGTCCGAGGATCCAACCACTTATGGGACTCGATATGGCTGTCAGCAAAGGCCACCAGGCCGAGTCCCCGATGCAAAAACGAAGGATAATGAATGATTGATTGGAGGTTCATATCCACGCCAAAAGCCGGGGTGCAAATGCTGGCCGGGTTGACATCCATAAAAACAAATCGCTCAGCCGGTTTGTCGGCCGCCAGACTGGAAAATTTCAAATGAACCTGGTAAGCCGGGCCGAGCCGGATCGGTTGTTGCACATTAATGGTTCGTGTCCCCAAGTAGGAATTCAAAGAATAACTGCGAAGTTCCGCAGCGATTTTTCCATTCCCGATTGGCCATTTGGATCGGTCGGCCGGACATTTATATTGATTCACCGTCCGCAAGTACGGGGCAAAAATGGCATATTTAGGATTTACGAGGTACTGAAAATTAGTGAGCGTCTGGTCATCGCCGTGGTTGCCGCCATGCACCCACAGATCGGGTAACGCAACGCCCCCGGAACCGCCGTTGGGCACCAAGGCTTCATGATTGTCCCCCGAATACATCGTCCAGATGAATACCAACTGCTTTTGATTATTGAGGCACACCACCCGATTCGCCGCCGACTTGGCTTTGGAAAGGGCGGGCAACAACAGGGCCGCCAGAATGGCGATGACGGCGATCACCACCAACAACTCGATCAGGGTGAAGCCAACACCGTTCGGGCGCTGACCCGTGCCTTGGGGACAGGTCGCTGGTTGGTTGGGCTTCACAAAATTTGAAATTCACCAGGAACGGCAACTCGTTCAGTCATCGGAACGACACTGTTAATCGCGGTATTGAGTGAGTCTAAACCCAAAATCTGGACCAACGATTCCGCTTCAAAGTGACAATAGGGAATTCTATACCCCGCTTCGACAGCGGAGTCCACAAGGATTCCCGCACCATTTTTTGCGGTGAGCGCATCTGGTCACCGCCTCCGAACCCAACTTGGTTGGAGCGCGGCTGTGTCGTCCTCGACCAGCCGCAGCCGGTCGGAAGGCATGCCGGCAACCGGTGAATTCCGAGAGCCCATCGTTGCGAAGCTGCTGCGGCTGGTCTTCGACACAGCCGCGCTCCGGGGTAGTGCGCGGATGCCCTAATACGGACGGTTGTTCACCTTGAAAGTGTTGGTTTTGTTTCCCAAACCGTCAACTCACACGCACCGGGACAATTCAACGGAGCGCCGAGCATTGCTCGGCCGGGCTTGCCGAAACGCGACTTCCTCGCGACAATGCGCCCATGATTCCTCTGCGGTCACGCAAAGCTCCGGGCATTTCCGTTTACGGTGCCAGTCCCCTGCCCGGCCTGCTTGCGCTCTTCGTC
>JANYBF010000510.1 GCA_025360895.1 Verrucomicrobiota bacterium | reverse complement strand
GGCGACCTGGTGAACTGGATCATCTCGGCGCAAAGCTCGACGATTCAGCAGTTGGAAACCTACATTACGGGATACCCTAGCCCAACCGCTTGAGTTTGCCGGCAGCGGTTTGGTGTCTGGTCAGGCTTACGGCAACGTAACGGGCCTGCGGGATGGGAAACTTTTTCACCCGGACGGTTACACTGGCCGGGGCAAACTCGTTCAGCACCAGATTCGCCACATCCAGCGCCAGTTTTTCGATCAATTTCCAGCTTCGCCCATCACCAAGTTTGAGGATCCTTTGCGTCACCTTGAAGTAATCAATGGTCTGGGCAACCCGATCGGTAGTGGCGGCGGCAATGAAGTCAAAATCCATGTCCACGGTCACTAACAGGCGCTGTGGTTGGGCGCGTTCCGCACGGGGGACACCAACGTGGAAATGCACTTCCAGGTCAACAATTGAAATGTGGGACATCGTTCAGTCGGGTTATTGATCGCATTGTGGGTTTGGTTTCATGACCGCCTCCAGGAGCTTTCGCGTTGGCTCGTTGATGGACAGTTTGATCGCTTCCGCTGGTTCAACCCAGCGGTATTCCTGAGCCTCGTCATTGAGTTTGACCTCGGATTCGCCGCCGCACCGGCAGGTGTAGTTCAATAATACAAAATGCGCATCGCGATAAAATTCTTTCGAGTGAATACAATCCTGCAACAGCACGAACTGGATGTCAGTCACCGCGAGATTGGTTTCCTCTTTGAGTTCGCGGCGCAACGCGTCCAGCGCGGGTTCGCCCCCTTTCACCTTGCCGCCAGGGATGCCCCAAAGGTTTGACCACTTGTGCGTGCGGACCAGTAACACTTGGCCGGTAGCGTTGAAAATCAGGCCCCCGACCGTGACCACCGGTGAGAGTGCGGTGGCGGAGTTGCTCGGCGATGAATTTAAGTGCCGATCGTTCCGCGCCAAAATTTCACGCAATTCTCCCAGATGTTCCACAATCAAATCCGGCTGTGCGCGCCGTAATTGGTTGAGCGTGTTGTAGCCTGTGAGTACGGCGCAGGATTGGGTGCCGCCGTATTTGGCGGTCTCAATGTCGTGTTCCATGTCGCCAATAAAAAGCGTTTCTTCGGCGCGCAGTTTGTTGTCCGCCAGAATCTCGTGAATCTTCTTCCGCTTGTCCCAGACGCCGGTATAGGGCTGATCCAGAAATTCAGCGAAGCCGGTGACTTTTGCCTGCAACACAAAATGCTCGTCCGCCACCGTACTCAACAGAAACGTGCGGATGCGATGCTGCCGGCAAAACTCCAGAAACTCCCGTGCGTGCGGCAGGGCAGCAACCGACGCTTGCACTGCCCGGAAGCGGCTGTGAAACCAAACCTCGAGTTGGGGCAGGGGAATGTGGGGCGTATGCTTTTCGTAGAAGCCCGTAAAGGGCAGGGAGAACTCGGCGCGGAAATCAGCCAGCGTCATCTCCGGACGGCCGGCTTGCGCGAGCACATGATTAGTCGCCTCCCAAACGGCGGGCAGATCGTCCACCAGCGTGCCCGACCAGTCGAAGATGATGTTACGAATCACCCGGACAGTGTAGGGCAGCTTCGGGTACGAGCAACAGCAGCGAAATCATTTTCACGCGCTTGCGCCGTCGGCGCTTTCTGCTAGCGTCGCTGCGCTGCGCTTTCCTGCCGGTGTGGCGAAATGGCAGACGCACAGGACTTAAAATCCTGGGACCCTAAAAAGTCGTGTCGGTTCGAGTCCGACCACCGGCACCAATCCAAGCAACGCCAATGAAATCGCGCGCGGGCCGCCTTCAAGCTTCCCGTCCGCAGCGGTGCGCGACCCTTCGCCTGATCTGAAACCGAGAGTCACGCTCCGCGTTACCCTTCGTGCGAGGTAAAAGTGTCGTTGCGACAATTAAACAACCTGCGCAATTTTCCGCTTGTCACCTGCTCCGGGTCACTTATCCCTTTAGCGACATGACCACGGCCAACAAGATTACAATCCTCCGGATGCTGCTCGTCCCCTTCTTTGTGGTGGAAGTGTTGTACTACGTCAAAACCGGGAATGAGGCGCATCGCATTGCCGCGTTGTTGGTGTTCGCGGTGGCGGCGATTTGCGATGGCGTGGATGGCTACATCGCCCGCCATTACAACCAGTGGAGTGAACTGGGCACAATCTTGGATCCGCTCGCTGATAAATTATTACTGGTATCGGGCGTGGTGTTGTTGAGTTTCGATCACGGCACCACGCTGGGCCAAATGCCGTACTGGCTGACGGGCACGATTATTGGGCGCGACCTGCTCGTCTTGATCGGACTCGTGGTCATTCGACTGACGGTCGGCAAGGTCAAGATTCGGCCCCATTTCGTGGGCAAGATTGCCACGGTGTTGCAAATGGTCACGGTACTTTGGCTGCTGCTCAGGTGGGATACCGGGGACGGTATTCGCTGGGCATTTGGATTAACTTTGGCGGCCGCAATCTGTACCGGTATTTCCGCCTTGCTGTATGTCCGCGAGGGGATGCGACAACTAAGTGCCAGCCCCAGCAGTTTGGCGAGTAAACCACCTCACAAGGTGCGATAACGAAGTTCTGGTTTGCCTTGGGTTGAGTCCGGGAAATCCCCGGTGGGGATGTTGGCTTCTCGCCTGGTGCGTGGGCGAATTTCTGGACAATGCCGTTGGGGGTGATGGAATTAATTCGGCGGGTCGTGGAAATTCTTTCGCCCGCCCGCGCTCGATCTGCGGCCAGATAAATAAGTTTGAAGCGGAAGCGAGTGAGGGTTGTCGTCGGTGCGAAGCTTGCGGTGGAACTGAGGGGAAGCTACTTGGCAACGATTCTGCGATAGCCGGGTTCGGATGTGTATCAAAGGAGTATGGACGAGGGTGGGACGTAAAGGTCGCTTTGCCGTGGCGCTTGGTTGTCTCATGTTATCATTGCAAATTCCCCTCTTTGCCGCCAGCAGCGTCACATTGGCATGGGATGCCAGCCCCGACGCCAACGTGACGGGCTACCGCATCTACTACGGCGCGGCCCCGGCGAGTTACACCAACTCCATTACCGTTGGCAATATTACGAACACGCAAATCGCCAGTCTGGTTGAGGGCATGACTTACTTTTTTGCCGCCACAGCTTTCGACGCCAGCGGCTTGGAAAGTGACTTTTCCAACGAAACTAGTTACAGCGTTCCGGCAACACCCGTGGCCCCGAGCATTGTGAGCCAGCCGGTGAACCAGACGGTGGTGGAAGGTGGGAATGTGAGTTTCGGTGTGACGGCGACCGGGAGCGGGTTGTTGAGTTATCAATGGCGGCGGAACGGGGCGAATCTGGCGGGGGCGACGAGTGCGACGCTGGGTTTGACCGGAGTGACGACCAACCAGGCGGGGAACTACAGCGTGGTGGTGAACAACAGCGTGGGGACGGCGACGAGCAGTGCGGCCGTGCTGACGGTGACGCCGACGCCGCCCACGGTCGCTCTACTTTCTGTGAACAAATCCGGCTCCGGAACCGTGACGCCGGATTTGGGCAGCACGCCTTTGGTCGTCGGGCAGAGTTACACGCTGACGGCGACGCCGGCGGTGGGATACGTGTTTGCAGGTTGGAGCGGGGGCATCCAATCCTCGTCGCCGACGCTTACGTTCACGATGACGGTCGGGTTGGTGTTGCAGGCGAACTTTACCGCCAGCCCGTATGTCGCGGCGGCCGGCACCTATAACGGCTTGTTCAACGAAGCGGACGAAGTGCGGTTGAACAGCGCCGGCGCGTTCAGCGTCTATGCCGACACGAGCGGCAACTATTCTGGTTGGGTGCAGATCGGCTTCGCCCGCCATACGGTTTCGGGTCACTTGGAGTTGGACAGCAAAGCCACCAACGTGGTGACGCGCTGGAACACCACCTCGCTGACGTTGGAATTGCGTGTCGGCCAGAACAGCGAAGCGGGACAGATCTTTGGCCGCTTGACCGATGGTGCGTGGACCGCGCCGCTATCGGGTGGCCGCGCGGCTTACCAGACCGCCGGCAGCGCGCCGCAGGCGGGCGATTACACGATGGTTTTCCCTGGTCAGGTCGGCGATCCGAGCCTGCCGGCGGGTGACGGCTATGGCACATTGCATGTGGGCGCGGATGGTTTGGGGACCTTGAGTGGCATGTTGGCTGACGGCACGGGGTTCTCGCAATCCGCGTGGCTGACAGCGGAAGGCGACTGGCCGTTGTATGTGTCCCTGTATGCGGGCAAAGGCGCGGTCGTCAGTTGGATGACATTCACGAACCAGGCCAGCAGTGACATTAATGGTGCGGTCGTGTGGATCAAGCAGGCCAATCCAGCCGCAGTGCAATACCCGGCGGGTTTCATCAGCGACACCAAGGCTGTGGGCTCGTGGTATGTGGCCTCAACGGGAGCGAATAAGGCGGTGAATCTTTCGAGTGCGTCCGTAAGTTTCACAGGCGGAAACTTGCCGGTGGACTTCAGCAATACTGTGAGCGTGAACGCGGGTAGCTCGGTGGTGAATCTGAGTCCAAATGCGCTGACGCTGACAATTTCTCTAACGCTCGGCAGTTTCACCGGTCAAGTGGCCGAGCCAGGGACGGGAGTGGTGCATCCGTTCAGCGGCGTGGTGTTACAGAAGCAAAATGCCGGGTTCGGCTTCCTGCTGGGTTCATCCCGCAGCAGTCGGGTGACGCTCGCCGCACCGTGAGCAGGTCCGTGCGCTCGTGTCGTCTTTGATTTGATGATGGCGTCAGGAGTTAACAATTATTAAGTCGTGCCAACCGCTAATTGAACTTCCAACTGAATCACGTTTGCAAACCAGGGCGCGGGCGGTGGCGGCTGGTTGCATTCCTGTTGTTGGGTTTAACCAGCGCGACCTTCGCCGCCACCCGCGAGTTGCGGGTCAGGGATCCCGCGCTTGCCCAGGAGTTGCTGGGTCGCGGCGGCCGGTTGGTGGCCGATTACGGCAATTTTCAACTCATCGAAACCGATGAAGTGCCGCCGGCGGATAGTCGCGCCGAACTTGCCGAAGATTCCAACCAGCTCGAACTCAACACCGGACGGATTGATACCCGGTCGCCGCAGGTAAAAGCCTTGCGGAAGAGCCGGGGGCAATTTAAAGGCCAGCGGTTGCATCTCGTGCAATTCGCGGGGCCGATTAAGCCCGAATGGCGGGCGGCGTTGGAGCGCAGCGGGGCGCGCGTCATGAGCTACGTACCGCACAATGCCTACCTGATCTACGGGGATGCCCGGGCGCTGGCGCAAATCCAGGCCTGGGCGGGCGTAACGAGCGTCGTGCAGTGGGACGGCGATTATGCGGAGGCTTACAAAGTGCATCCCGCCGCCCAGCTCACCGATGCCAATGGTTTTCCTCAAACACCCGCCTCCGACCTGTTCGCGGTGCAGCTCGTGGAAGATGCGCAGGCCAATCCGAATACGCGCGCACTGATTGAGCAGTGGAAACTGGCCCCGGTGAAGCGCGAATTCCGCGTCCTCCAATATCTCAATCTCATCGTGCGGTTGCCGCCGGAACGGTTGACGGAACTTGCCCGCCAGCCGGACGTGGTTTCGATTCAACCGTACGAAGACCCGCAAAAGCGCGATGAACGGCAGGATCAAATCATCGCCGGCAATCTCAACGGCCTTGCGCCCAACGGGCCGGGCTATCTCGCTTGGCTCACCAGCAAGGGGTTTACCCAGCAGCAGTTCACCACCACTGGCTTTGTCGTGGACCTGACGGACAGCGGCATTGACAACGGCACGGCGGCGCCCGGGCATTCTGGGTTGAGCGTGTCCGGCCTGCCCGCGCAGGGCAGTCGGGTGGTTTACAATCGCGTCGAAGGCACGCCGCACAGTGGGAGCACCACCGCTGGCTACGATGGCCACGGTAATCTCAACGCGCACATCCTTGGCGGCTTCAACGATTCTGCGGGTGGTTTTCCGCACGCGGATGCGGCCGGGTTTCGCTACGGACTGGGCGTTTGTCCCTTCGTAAAGATGGGTTCGTCCGTGGTGTTTGATCCCGACACATTCACCAGCCCCAACTATGCGAACCTGCAATCCAAAGCCTACCGGGATGGAGCGCGCATCAGTGCCAATAGTTGGGGGATGACCAACAACACCTATACCGTGGACGCGCAGGCCTACGATGCGCTCGTGCGCGACGCCCAACCGGACGGCTCGACGTTTGCCGCACCCGGCAACCAGGAAATGGTCATCGTATTTGCCGCCGGCAATCGTGGCACGAATCTCAACACCATCGGCGCCCCGGGTACGGCCAAAAATGTTATCACGGTCGGGGCCGCTGAGAATGTGCGATCGTCCTCAACCGCTAATGGCGGAAACAATTCGTTCGGCAACGACGGTTGCGGTTATTCCGATGCAAACTCGGACAGCGCGAATGACCTGGCGAGCTTTTCCAGTCACGGGCCGTGCAGTGATGGCCGGCTAAAGCCCGATCTCGTGGCACCCGGCTCCCACATCACCGGGGGCGTGGCCCAGAGTGGCCTCGCAACGAACGGCAATGGTTTGGCATTGATGGAGTTCAGCGGTTCGTCCATCTGTGCGTTGAACGGCGGGGGCACCGTTGGCAGCACGAATAATTTCTTCCCGCTGGGGCAGCAGTTCTACACCATCTCCTCCGGCACCAGTCACGCGACGCCCGCTGTGGCCGGGGCCTGCGCGTTGGTCCGCCAGTTTTTCATCAACCAGAACTTCCCCGTTCCCAGTCCGGCGATGACGAAAGCGTTCTTGATGAATTCAGCGCGCTATCTCACGGGCAGCCGGGCCAATGACAATCTTTGGTCGGCGGGGCAGGGCATGGGCGAGTTGAATCTCGGCATGGCCTTTGACGGCGCTGCGCGGATTTTACGGGATCAACTTCCGGCGGACAAATTCACGGCCTCGGGTCAGACGCGGGTGTTTACCGGCACCATCACGGATACGAACAAGCCCTTGCGCATCACCTTGGCGTGGACTGATGCCCCCGGAAATACTTTCGGCAACGCGTTCAACAACGACCTCGACCTTACAATTACCGCCGCCGGCAACACCTACAAAGGAAACGTTTTCAATGGCGCCTTCTCCACCCCCGGCGGCAACGCGGATCCGCGAAACAATGTGGAAAGCGCTTTTCTTCCTGCGGGATTGACTGGCCCCATCGTCGTGACGGTCACGGCGGCCAATATTAATTCCGACGGCGTGCCGAACGAGGCGCCCACCTTGGATCAGGATTTTGCGCTCGTGGTTTACAACGTCTCCCCCACGCAAACCCCGATCATTTCACCCGCCGGACTCTCGCTGGCTGCGGAAGGTGGTTTCCCAACGAACGGCGCGGTGGATCCGGGGGAAACGGTGACGTTGAATTTCAGTCTCAAGAATACCGGCACGGCGGCGACCACCAATCTGGTTGTGACGTTGCTCACCACCAACGGCGTAATGAATCCGACCGGTGCGCAAAGTTATGGCGCCGTCCCGGCGGATGGCATCGTCGTGAGTCGCGCCTTCACCTTTACCGCGGGCGGTGACTGCGGCGGGCAGATTAATCCGGTATGGCAACTCCAGGACGGCACGAACCATCTCGGTAATCTGACCCTTAAATTACCGTTGGGTTTGATTACGGTGCCGACGTTGACCTGGAGTAACGCCGCCGCGATCACCATCCCGGATGTGGGCAAGGCTTCCGTTTATCCTTCGATAATTACAGTGTCGGGTGTGAGTGGAGTCGTCACCAAAGTTACGGCCACCTTGCTCGGTTACAGCCACAACTGGCCCGATGACGTTGACGTGTTACTCGTTGGCCCGATGGGACAAAAAGTCATGCTGATGTCCGATTGCGGCGGCGGGAATGCGCGGAGTGGCGTGCTGCTGGCGTTCGATTCCGAGGCGGTTTCGTCCGTGCCGGATAATTTGGCCATTCCTTCCGGGACGTACAAGCCGACGAACATTGACAGCACGAGCGACAATTTTCCGGCGCCGGCCCCCGGCGGGCCATTTGGTACATCCCTGACGGCTTTTAATGGGCTTAATCCCAATGGTAACTGGTCGCTTTATGTTCAGGATGATAACGCGATTGACTCCGGCAGCATTACCCAAGGGTGGACGTTGAGCCTCACGATCTCGAACCTATCCTGCTGTGATCAATCGTTAAATGTCGCGGATCTCGGCATTTCGCAATCAGTTTCGCCCACCGCGCTCTACCCCAACAGTAATGTTACCATCACCCTGACCATTACGAATCACGGGCCGGATCCGGCTGGATTTGTCACGGTGACAAACATCCTGCCCGCTGCGCTCACGCTCGTTTCCGTCGCCGGATCTCAGGGCAATTGCACGGGTACCACCGGCTCGGAGGTCGCTTGGTCGCTGGGCCACCTCGAGATGGGTGCGACGGCGAGCGTGATGATTCACGCCATCACTCCAACGGCGGGCGTTGTCACAAACTTTGCCGGAGTCACCAGTGGGGCCGCCGATTCCGTGGTTGCGAATAATACCACGGCCGTAACGCTCTGCGTCGGAAGCGAATCCCCCGGCTCCGGCATCATCACCAACTTCGTCCCTCAAAACACCGCGCCCACATTGGCCGCCGTGGCGGATCGCGTCATTCATGCCGGAATGTTGGTGCGGATCACCAATGTCGCGAGCGATTTGGATTTACCACTCAATACCCTTGGCTTCAGCCTCGACAGCGGGGCGCCCGCTGCGGCCAGCATCGGCCCGACGGATGGCATCTTTCTGTGGCCGACCACGGATGCCGATGCAAACACCACCAACCAGATTTCCGTGCGTGTGACCGACAACGGCGTGCCGCCGTTGTCCAGCGGGAGGTCCTTTCTGGTGGGTGTCGTACCCCGCCCGTTGCTTACGAGCATCACGGTCTCGAATCAAATCGTGAACGTGGCGTGGACGGCGCTGGTCGGTCAGGCCTATCGGTTGCAATTTACAACCAATCTTTTCACCACCAATTGGACCGCCGTGTTCCCAGACGTGACTGCGGATAGCTCGACCGCCACCCATACCAATGCCTTTGATCCGGCGGCGATGAATTTCTACCGCGTGCAAGTCATTCCCTAGCCTCCGCAAGCCGGGCTGTGCCAGGCATCCCCGCTTCATCCTGCCGGCAAAGGAAGCGGCCCGCGCGGTTCACAAATTACCGTCCATCGTCACCATCAATGACCACGCCGCAGGCACGCGACACACCAGATGGTCAATCCCCCGTGGAGAATTGCTGCTGGCCACAAGAACGGGCCAACGAATTGGCCGCCAATGATGAGGTAAATGAAAAAGACTGTCGCCAGTGAATTGTAGGTCAGCATACCGCAGAGGGCAGGGGACTTGTTGCCGGTCGTGTCGCGACCCGGCCAGCACGCAATTCCCAGCGAGAGCAGGGCAATCCCGGCCACGCGAGCCACCACGACGGCGACGCCGGACAGCTCCGACCCGAGCAACAGCCGCGCGACGAACGACGGGATAACCATCAACGCCACCCCGGTTGCCACTTCGGCAAGAGCGGTGAACGTAAGCAGTTTGTTCATTTCAATTCGTCCGCGGGGCGGGCGAAGATTCCACTCCGCCCGCCCCGCGTGATTACGTCCTAGTCTTTCTCGCGGGCGACGCGCTCAGCGGCGGCATTGTGCTCCGCAGCGGTGTATTGCGCCGGACCGAGGTCGAACCGCAGTTTGGTGATCTTGCCGGTGAACTTGAATGGCACGTCGTAGCGATACTCGATAGCCGCCACCCCGCTGCGCGTGTCCTGGCCGATGTCGAAGTCCTCGTCTTCCGGAAACATGACGGGCGTCATGTGCTCCAGCGTCTTCTTCGCCACGGAATTACCGTCCACAAACAATTCACCCGTGCCACCTTTGCCGAATCCGGGGCCGTCATACTTGAACTGGAACACGATCGTATGTTTGCCAGCTTTCAATTCCGGCCCTTCCCAGGCAGTGCGTTTGAGATCAAGCAGGTTGTGCATAAACACCACGTGGCCGCGACCGATACCTTCGATGCCCTTGCTCAGGAACAATCCGTAGCCGCCGAACCTTCCGCCTTCGGTGACGATCATGCCTTCGGCGCCACCTTCGGGGATCTCGACTTGCGCCTCGATGATGAAGTCCTTCGCCAAAATATTCGGTGCGCAGGCGGCGGGGACACCGGTCAACTCGCCGGAGTACTCAAAGGTTTTCCGGCCCGCCGTTGAGCTTGGACGCGCGGTGAGGAAACGTGCGAGCGTCGAGTTGTCCAGTGGCAACACGTTGTGCTTCTTCGCCTCGGTGTAGAAGATATCCTGCATCTGCTTGAGCTTGTCCGGCATGGTGGCTGCGAGGTTGTTCGCTTCCGTGACGTCCTCCTTGAGGTTGTAGAGTTCCCATTTGTAACCATCAATCACGTCCGGCGGGGGCTTGGTGCTGAGTTCCCACGGGATGGTGACCGGGGTCGTCGCCGCCAGCCAGCCGTCTTGATAAATGGCGCGATTGCGGAGCATCTCGAAGTATTGCGTGTTGTGCTTGGTGGGCGCGTTGGCATTGGCCTTGTCCCACGTGTACGCCATGCTCACGCCTTCGATGGGGCGTTGCTTGATGCCGTCGATCGTGTCGGGCGCGGCAATACCCGTCGCTTCGAGGATCGTCGGCACGATGTCAATGACGTGGTGGAACTGATGGCGGATGCCGCCCACATCGTTAATGTGGCCGGGCCAGGACATGGCCACGCCTTGCGCCGTGCCGCCGCGATGGGATGCGACTTGTTTCACCCATTGGAACGGCGTGCTCATAGCCCACGCCCAACCCGCCGCGTAGTGTGGGAAGGTCTTGTCCGATCCCCAGAATTCGTACCAGAGGAATTGATCCTTCACCGGCACGGCGACACCGTTGAAAGTGGTAAATTCGTTTGGGGTCCCGTTGAGCATGCCCTCGGCGCTCGCACCGTTGTCGCCGCTGATGTAGATGATCAGCGTGTTGTCGAGCTTGCCCATGTCCTCGACCGCCTGGATCACGCGGCCAATTTCGTGGTCGGTGTAGGCGAGATACGCGCCGTACACATCAGCCTGCTTGATAAAAAGTTTTTTAGACTCCCAATCCAATGATTCCCACTCCGGCAGGTCTTTCGGCCACGGCGTCAACCGCGCGCTGGGAGGCATGATGCCCAGTTGCTTCTGATTGGCGAAGATCTTCTCGCGAACTTTATTCCAACCTTCGTCGAAGAGATGCAGGTCGCTGACCTTCTTGATCCACTCGGGCGTTGGATGATGTGGCGAATGGGTGCCGCCCGGCACGTAGTAAACGAAGAACGGCTTGTCGGGCGCGATCTCGCTCAGTTGTTTCATGTAATGAATGGCGTCATCGGCCATGGCCGTGGTCAGGTTCCATTTCCCTTCCTGCCCGGCGAAGGGATAGATGGCCGTCGTGTTGCGGAACAGGTTCGGCGTCCACTGGCTGGTGTCGCCACCGATGAACCCGTAAAAATATTCAAAGCCCATGCCGACCGGCCACTGGTCGAACGTCCCGGCCTGGCTCGATTGATAGAACGGGGTGTTGTGATTTTTGCCGAACCACGACGTCGCATAGCCGTTCTCCTTGAGAATCTCACCGATGGTGCCGCACTCTTTTTTGATGACCGAATCGTAACCCGGATACCCCGTCGCGGCCTCGCCCACGACGCCATAGCCGGCCACGTGGTGGTTGCGGCCCGTGATTAGCGCCGCGCGCGTCGGCGAGCACAGCGCCGTGGAATGAAACTGCTTGTAACGCAGTCCGCTCTTGGCGATGCGATCCAGCGCTGGCGTCGGAATAACGCCGCCAAAAGTGCTCGGCGCGCCGAAGCCGCAATCGTCGGTCATGATAAGGAGCACGTTGGGCGCGCCCTTGGGTGGTACGATCCGCGGTGGCCAGTAAGGCTTCGAGTCCACGGCTTTGAGTTTGATCACCCCGCCAAATTTCCCGTCGGGCGGCGGGAGCTGCTTACCGCTGATCGTAGTAGTGGCGCTGGACGCACCCGGAGTGCCGGTGGTTTGTTGCGCCTGAGACGACGCGGCAAGCGTCAGCGCGCCAAGGAGCGTAGCCGGTGAGGAGATTTACGGGCTTCATGGCTTGATTCGGTTGCGTAAGACGTTTGGTGGCTGCATCCCGAACGGGGATGGTCTGTGAGGGGAGAGTAGGTTTTGGCCGCCTGACCGCAAGGTGAAAAGCGGGCCGCCCCTTGCGAAGCGGTCCGCGCGGTTCGCGATCGAAGCACGTTGGTTTATTTGACGTCTGCCGCCTGTTTCATGCCTTCCTCGATGCGCTTCGCGGTCCGCGGGAACGGCGGCTGATAGTCGGCGTCATTCGCGCCGTATTGCCTAGTCTGGCTGTTGCTATGAAAACCGAGCTACTGCCCGAGATGTTGCATGGCGTTCCGCAGCGGCGCGCTGGAAACTTTGATGAGACCATCCAGGGGCTGGTTCAGTTCGAGAACCAGGAAGATGGCCGCGGAGATCGAGCATGCGCCCACGAGCAGCACCGTGACCGCCATGGCATTGCGCGGCGCGAACAAGCCGAAGCTGACGAACAGAAGCACCAGCCAGAAAACCAGGATCAGCAGGAGCGGGAGCGGAAGCTGGTTTTGCGCCTGTTCAATCAACAGCCATCGGGTCTGGCTCAGGTCGCCCGCGAACTGCTGTGCCTGGGCCAGTATCTGGCGCTGCCCGTCGTTTTGCGGCGTCAGTTCGCGAAGTTTGTTCTGAACGAGTTCCATCCCATTGGCGCGCTCGAAGGCCGTCAACGCCGGAATGCCGGTCTGCTCCGTGGGCCAGACCATTTCGATGCCGGCGGCCAGCGTGCGCTTCAATTGTTCCCGCACGGCTTTCGTCTCCGGGCCGTAGTGAGCCAGGGTGCGATCCAGGAGGATGAACTTGGCGCTGCCCTGCACAATGCCGGTGTTGACGGCGTCGAAGGAACTCTTGGCGGAACTGACCAGCAGTCCAAGCACCAGTGCCGTCAACGTGGCGATCGTGCCAGCGCTGAGCTTCACCAGGTCTTGCATCTCCTTGCTCAAATGGTGGCCCGGCAGCCGGCGCGCCAGCCCCATGCCGAGCAGCGCGCCAGCGAAAATACTGGCGGCGCTGATTAGACCAATGATGAATGAGTTCATGGATTCAAGGCCGGGCTGGACGGTCAGTCGTCGCCCCGGGCGGGGAAGCTTGCATCGCCAGCACCGCGACTTCCAGCCGCCCGTCCGTATGCCATGGATCACCGCCGCCGTTCTTCCCCTGCAACTGTTGAAATCCGTCCAACCAGAAAACCTTCTCCGTCATCGCCGCCTGCTGCAATCCACCGATGAGCCGGTCCCGCTCCGCATCGAGGTCCGGGCCGATATGATGGGTCACTTGTCCAGTCGTGTGACTCAATCCCACTCGTTCGTCGAACGTGACCGCGCCAATCCACAATTCCCGCCCTTCATGCAGCCTATCCCAGTGCCAGAACCGGACGTGGTGCCGTTGGCGCGGGCTGTTGCCGACGGGTTGCTCGAAGGCGAGGTCTTGTTTGCGGCCGAACAATTCCAAGGTGCTTACCGGCGCGTTGATGTCTGGTCGGCGGAAAACGGAATCCACCGCAATTCGTACACTGCTGTCAAAGGTGAGTGGATCGGCGGGATCCCACTTCGCCGCGATCATGGCGCGAATCACGTTGGCTTCCGAACCGAGCAGCGCGACGTTCAGCGGATCGCCGGGAATCCCGGCTGGCGTGTGGGTAATGCGCGGGGCGTCGAAAAGTTGGGGATGCCGGCGCACGTCCCGCTTCCAAGCCAGTGGCATGATCACGTAGGCGATCGCCAGATATGCCAGTATAATCATCCCCGCCAGATAGAGCAGACGACGACGGTGTCGCGGCTGGCGTTGGAGTGGAGGCAGCGGCGGTGCTCCCGTAGTCTCGTGATTTGGCTGACTGGTTTTCATGGGTTTCCCTGTCAAGCGAACCGGCTTACGTCCGGAAGTGCATCGTCAACAGCGCCAGCAACCCCAGGACGGCGACGAATCCGGAAAGCACTCTGACACCCGATGAACGCGTGAGGGCCGCCGGGTAATCGGCCTGCAATTGCCGGGTGTCCCGCCGATGCTCGTAAGTGCCCAGCATTAATGTCACCAGACCAACGCAGATCATGATGAGGCCAAACTCACGATGCCCGATCACTGACTGACGGGCTGTGAAGTCCGGTCGCGCAACGTCGATCACTTTATAAACGCCGTATCCGAAGGTAATCAGCGAGATGGCCGTTCGGGTCCAAGCCATTGCCGTGCGGTCGAGGGCCAGCCGCGTGCGATCCACGGCCAGTCGGGTCGAGGCGTCAAGTCCGTCCGCGCTCGTTTTAGTTTTGTCGGTCATGGTTGTTACCGCCTTTCTTCAGGCACCGGCGCGCGAGGCGGGTGGCCGGGCCGCGAACCAACAGATACGGAATGATGGCCAGGACCACGGCGACCAGAATCGCCTGCACCGGATACACCCGATGCCAGACGATCAGCTCGTAAATCACGTCCAATCCGAGCGCGACACAAAACACTTTGCCCACGTCTTTCCACGCCAGCCGCAGCAATTCCGGGCGACGCGCCTTGTCGGTAAAGACTGCCCAAAAAAAGTAAGGTGGCCGGCCTTCGCGGGCATCGCGGATGCCCACCCGCAGCGCAAGGATGATCGCGACGAGCGGCTGCATGATCAAGCGGAAGTGCAGCGGCCCGTGCTCACGACCAATCAGCATGTCGCCGACGCGGGTGAATAATTCTGTGATACTCATCGTTCGTGATTCAGGAAGCGGTGACCCGCATTCTAGGGTCAACGATTTCCTTCCTTGGCAGTGCTTCCGTGAGAATCGGAGCCGCCCGGTTGCCGGCGGCGTTCCGGCCCACGCTGATCAACTCGACGAACTTGCGCGACAGAACTCCGCGGGTCCAGGGATTCGTGCTCATATTATTCGTGGTTGGCAGGTTTAAACTCAAAGCGAAGTCTCACCTCCGTGAGGCGGTATCGGACTTCGGACCGATACGAACGAATCTCATTTTACAATGACGCCAGAACGGACGCGGACCGCTTCGGTTTCCCACTCGCCGGCGTGGATGTGTCCGCAGCCACTCTGTGCCGCCGGATGGATACAGCCATCAGTCTTATGCACCAGGAAGCCCATGGTCCCCTTCTCGCGGTTGGGCGGCAGGCCGATGTTGGCGAGGGTTTCCTCCGTGGTCTTGTAGGTCACCCCGATCTT